>JANRJG010000007.1 GCA_033875315.1 Candidatus Methylacidiphilales bacterium | reverse complement strand
TGTTTCAGTTGCCGTGCAGCCGTGGGAATGAGCCCATAATTGTCCAAGTCCAGCTTTCCATTGCCCACCTCCACGGAAATCCAACAGGAATAGCCCGTCTTGGGATCATAGATCCAACCCGAGGCGGGCAACTTATCCAGGCCCGGTATGGTGCAGAGGACGGGAAAATCTCCGAAGTAACTGCCGTTTTCCTCCACGGAAAACTTGATGAAGTTGATGTAGGCGTATCCTGCTTCTGGGAAGCAGATGATATTGATGAAGTCCGGCCAAGGGCACCAATCCACTGCTTCCTCGTAGAACTCATCCCCAGGAGGGACTTCGGAAGGTTTGGCGGCATCCGACGATTGTGCACACACCAAACCGACAGTCATAGAAAACCCGGCCAACACAATCAGAAGAGTGCCGGACAGTTTTCCCGAATTTCTCATCATGTTCCCGTGACTAAAGCGGATTCCGTTTATTGTCTATACCTAACAGGGGTCTTTGTGAATAACCTGATGTTATTACATCCATTGGTGGACTCCGTGACATTCTTATGACACGGCCATGCGGGTGGCCACCCGTAATACGGGCACCATCCGTTGGCGCGCGCCTCGACCCCTTGAGGGAGGCGGAATGGTCGCAGAGACCGCAGAACGGCCTGCAACTAGCCGGACTGTGGCAAAAAAACGGCGGATTACAAACCCTGTTGTGAAATGAGGGGACGATTTTCTTCAAGCTCTGGGCTGTGGGTGACCGATTCGTCAACGCCGCCGGGCCCAAGATCAGGGCTCTACGAGTCAAGAAGGGCTATGCCAGCCAACAGGCCTTTGTGCTCAAACTGCAACTGGTCGGCCTGGACCTTGACCAGCAAACCCTGGCCGCCATCGAGCTACGGCAACGGTCGCTGAAGGATTACGAACTAAAGGTAATCGCCCAAGTGCTTGGGGTCACCATGGAACAGCTATTTCCCGAACCCCGGGAAATGAAGGCGCACCTGCCGATTTTGCAGAGAGGGGACAAGCGGGGCAATTAACCCCCTCGCTTTACCGCTCCCAAAGGGGCAATGGCCGGGATATACAATTTGTGTGGCAAAGGTCTTGGGACCCTGATAGCAAGGCTCTCAAGCATAACTAGGAGCCGTCACGCAAATGCAACACTCGCCCCTCCTCCAGTTGGCCTCTACCACCCCGGAGCCAGGCCCGGTATCGGCTTGACCTACAATGCTGATCTTGCAACATCCCTCGTCCAAGCTACACTGTTTTGTGCAGGTTGGATAATTTAGCCCAAACCTCAAATGTCTGCCACACACACAGCACCTGCAACACCTTCTCATCCAATCAACATTGGCTCTGTCAAAGTGTGGTACGAACATCACGAGAGCATTGTATCGAATTCGGCGCTGCGCAAGGTCATCAACCAGATGATCGACGAGAAAATCCGGACGGAGTTCGACAATGACTCGTATATGGACGCCTTGATACTCAACGAGATCATGCTGGATCGCTCTAGCAAAACAGTGCGCATGCTCTCAGGGGGATGTACTTACTTCCTTGAAACACTGCAAGATGCCTTCACCAAGGCATTCGAGCGTCTCCATGCTGCAAATGGAAAAATTCGGATCTTGGTTGTCGGAACGGAGATCCCGGCTTTCTTGGCCGCAGCCCAAAAGAAATACGCTGGCACTCTGCAAGTTTCGTCTGCGCAAGCCCGGAACGAAGACCAAGTGGAGCACTTTATTGTCTGTGATTCGATTATGGCCCGGGTCGAAAAACCACACGTGAGGCTACAGCAAAACACACCCATCGACGCAATCAAAGCCAAAGTGTCTTTCAACAATGCGAGCACGGCAAAGTTTTACGAAGATCGCTTTGATGCAGTTTGGAAAGTCCTGCACGAAACAACAGCCACACCTGATAACACAGCCCAGGCGTAAGGGAGAGGGAAGCGGGGATGCCGATTTATTCTTTGGTGGCACTATTGTTAAGCCTCTTTGGCGCAACCTACACCGTTCTCAATGTGCTCCGAACCGCCTCGGAGAAGCGTCTGAAAGATGAGTATGAAAGCGCGGACGTCAAGCTGGCCTCAATCAAAAAGAACTCTGGGACCGGACAAACATCGGCATTAGCGGAAAAATACACGCACAGCATCAAACGAAACTACGCCGCATGGAAATATATACACCTGTTACCGCTAGGCTACTTTTGCCTAGCAATAACGTGTATATCTGTAGTCTCATTTTTCCATTGGCAAGATGTGGTTACGCCAAGCACAGCAAGGGCCGTTGATACAGCCGCTAACTCGGGAACTCCAGCCCCCGCAACGAACAATATGGATATGGGTATTATTTGCGAGCGCGCTCGATGGATGCTCTTGGCCGCGCTGTTGATCAATTTCTTTTCCGCAGGTGCAACCGGTTGGTGTTGGTATCGTGTGCTTTCATGTGGGGGAGCGTTGAAGAATTTAAATAATTCCACAGAAGAAACCATGCAGGCCCAGCAATATGTCGCAGGTTCTTCCGCTCCAAGCAGCCCGGCGTAAGACTTTCCTTGTAAAAGCCGCGCCCAACGTCCCAAAGTCGATTATACCTTGTGGAAGACCGTCCAAGCCCGTCATGGGGAACATTCCTCTGACCCATTCACCAAGGAACCGTCATGAACCAGATATATCTGGGCTAAAAACCAAGTCCTCTCGGAAATACCAATCGGAGAACTCGCACCGCGCTAAAGTCAGCTTGTATCCAGAAAATCAACGGCCCTGATCATCACCTAAATATCTACCTCCACGGCCACTGTTTGGGTGCTTCTTAAGGGCATATCCAGGGACATTTGCCGACAGGGAGGCATTATTTGTCTTATGTGCGGACAATAGGGCCTTAACCCAGTGACATTCAGGCTGACTATTTTGCATCAAAGTAAGCGCATGAGCGGACACTGAACTCCCGACGCTAGAGGCCACACTACTCATGACATCAGGGGCAAGAATTTGACCAAGCCTCAGAGCCACTTCACACTCAACTTCCGGACCTTCTTTGCGAAATGATAGCAAACATGACGCCAGAATGCCCTTGGATGTATAGGGGTGACGAGCGAGGACCTTAAATAGGTATTCCCAATCCGGCGACTCGGCTATCAAGCTACCTAATAAATCTCGAACAACCTTCTCCTCACACATCGTATTGTCTTCTAAAGCTTGGTTGATGAAGGATTCCAAGTTCCCGGAAATGACCGCGCCAGCAACTTTTCCGCCGCTAGGGCAGCCGATCTTTCCCAGCCCCTCTACGACTGCTTTTTTGAATTGAAAAGGGGTGGTAAATAGAAGCCCCACCCTAAAGGTCTTGCCATTATGAGAGACGACGAAACAGCTAGACATATGAAACGAAGCCAAGACATGGGCCACCCTTCTGCCAAGCTTTTTAATGAGGGCTGACCAACGAGCCATTAAACGTCCCCAAGCTGACTGCATGTGTTTCATGACGCTCCATATGTCCTTTCGTTCAAAAGGCGCAAGGAGAGCTTTACAAAACTGCCATCAAAACAGAGGCACCCCTTAACGTAAGCTCCCCCAAAAGTCCCGAAGCGTCGGCCATAGGCGGCGAGAGCAAGCAGTCGAAAATCACGATATCCATGGCCAGACGGGTGAGTACTCATGGCCGAATATCCCCGCCACTTGCTTACTTTGGGTTAGAGCAAGTGGAATCCAAATCGCTGCCTACAAAATTTGACTTGGCAAACCAGACTCTAGTAATACCTTGTTGGTCGTCTCCATGAACTGCCTGCGCACCATTGTCTCCCGGGTCACCATACCCGCTGCTCTCCCGTAAGGGAGAGCTTCCCCGCGCTTGCACCTCCCACCATTACCGGTGGGTTCCACAAAAATGTTCCTAGGAGACTTATGTCCGTCCCCCAGAAAGAGGTTGGCATTTCCACTGCCAGCCAAGCAGCCGCCCTCAATTCGCTTCAGCGAAACTTCGCCGTCAAATGCCTCATGCCCCAGATTGGGAGCGTGAAAGTCCGAACCCACAGCCTAATCGTCGGCCCCACTGGCGTCGGCAAAACTGAAGTTGTCCGCCGCTTTGCCGAAGAGATGGGCCTTGGGATGATCACCATCGCTTGCAATAGCTGGGTTCCCTGGGGGGCAGCCACCCAACCCTCCTCTCTCACCACCATCGCGGCCTTCCTCGGTTCCGAGGCGCGAACGCACAAAATGCTCTACTTGGACGAGATCGACAAAACGGTGCCGATCTCATCGGCCTATGGCTCGTCCTGGGCACTGGGCGTTTTTGGGGAGGTGCTGGCCCTCCTGGATGGTGACGGACGTCTCAAGGGATGCGGCTGGACGGATGAACATATCGCCCGCTTGGCGAATACATTCATTGTCGGAGCGGGTGCCTTCCAACAACTGGCCACCCAGCAAAAGGACGAGGTTGCTGCAGCGAGTCGGCCGCAGGTCGGCTTTGCCATCGGGGATCCAGTCGAGCTGGAGGTCCCCCACTATTCGCGCAAGGTCAACGGTCAGGGGTTGCCCCCGGAGATTGCTTCCAGGTTTGCTGCTGACGTGGTCATGATCGAGCCCCCGACTGAGGAGGAGTATGCGAGAGGGATCATCCAAATCCACTCTGCCTTCAAGGGTAAAGGAAAGAAAATCACCGGTTCGGAGATTCAGCGACTGGCAAAAGCGGCAGGCGCTTCGGACCAAGGCATGCGGTGGTTTGAAAGCTACTGTCTGGGCCTGGCCGCAAGCGCCGTGGAGAAAGACATTCCGCTTTTGAAGCCCTTCAGGCTCACCCGAAGCCCTTCCCCCGCAACCCCCGGTGCGGTGGATGCCCCGGCAGCCACACCCGACAAGAACGGCGCGCCGTGGATCAAAGGTGCGTCCGGATCGAAGTCGCCCTCCCAAAAGCCTGACAGTCTATCTGCGCAATTACTGGCCGCCGCCAACGCTCCGACCCCTTCGCCTGTTCCGCACCCACAAGAAGCTCAACCGCCGAAACCCGCCACACCACCCGTGCACGGTGCGGGCCCAAACACGCCTGCCAAGCCTGCTGGGTGGGCGCCTGCGATTGTGGCCACGCAAAACCCAACCCTGGTGCGTCGTGCCGCCCTGAAAGCATGCAGCAGCCTACGCAGCCTGCTTTGGCATGCGAGGGTGAAAGAAATTCTCCTGGAGAACGGTGAGAATGCGCTTTACGGCAAGCCGACCCAGGCAGCTCCCGATGGGGGGCTGGTTTGCCTGCTCCGCTGCATCGCGTGGTCTCTGGAGGAGTATTGGAATCCAAAGGTCAGCCAGGACGATCTTTTCGGACACGAGAGCAACTTTGGGCTGATTGCCGGCCTCTTGATCCAACTCGAGGTAGAGATCGCCCTATGCCAGAGCGAATATGCCGAAGCAGGGCTGGGTGAACGCATGTTGCACGCAATCGCGTCCCTGCGCGACTTTGCCGTGGAGTGGGCGCTTTGGAATCCGAAGTCTGAAGCACCAGAGGAGTTCGAATGGTGAGGTTGTGTCTGAACCGCTGGAACTGCGCGTTCCAGTCCCCCAAGGTCATCCGCACAATCCGCGCGAAAATTCGGCGCAACTTGGATATGGGGCAGAGCGTGCTGGTGGACCTAGAGAACGTGCGGGGGATGGAGAGGTCAAGCTTCGATGAGATTGTCGCTGATTGGCCATGGGAGAAGGTGCGTATTCTGGCCCCAGGCATGCAGGCGTGGCTGCCCGTGGCTCACGAGGTGCCCGAGCCGAAGGAGATGGAGGGCTTGCGTGAAGATTGAATTCATCGGGTATGAAAGTTTCAACGACGCGGTTGTGGCTTTGTTCAACGAATACCCATACACATTTTTTGTGGTGTACTTCGCGGCACTCACCTTTCTCATTCTTTCGGGACGCCGAAGTAAACAGGACAAGAGTAATGGGGAAAAGAAGCGATGAACAACGAAACGGTAGTCTCTGACTTTTGCCTGGCCGTTGCCAACCGCGAGTTCGATGAAGCCCAGAGGCTGCTGGCCCAGGGACACCCGATTGAGGAGAAGAATGAATATGGGAACACTCCACTGATGTGGGTGACGTACCTTGGTTACGTGGAGTCGGTTCGTTGGCTGCTGGAACAGGGTGCGGATGTGAACGGACGCAACCAACAGCGCCAGACAGCACTTCATGAGGCCGCCTCGTGCCACAAGACCGAATGCCTCAAAGTGCTGGTGGCAGCAGGCGCAAACCTCAATGCAAAAGACATGGCAGGCGACACACCGGCCCACTGGGCCGCACGCCTTGGGGCTGTGGGATGCCTGGCGGCTCTGGCCGAGAGTGGAGCCAACCTGGGACTTCGCAACTACACGGGTGCCGCACCCCTGCATGAGGTCTTTCATTTTGGGGTGCAACTTACGGCCATGGTAGAGGTCTTTGCTAGATGCGGCGCCGACTTGAACCTGCCGGATTCGTATGGGAGAACAGCGCTGCACATTGCCGCACATCGCGCGAACACCGAGGGGGTGACCTGCCTCCTGGATTCGGGTGCCAGTCCATTTGCCGTTGACCGCGAGGGCAATACACCGCTGCACCTGGCTGGGCCACCACACTTGAAGGAATTGCTGCTGTCAGTGCCTGGGGCCCGACAGGGTTACTGCGCCCTGCTTCTGGCCGGAGGCAAGCCCTACGACTTCGAGACGCATGGACTAATCAATAGGACCTGACGATGGCACTTACTTGACCGGGGTCTTCTTAGGGGGCCACCGTAGGTGGCCGAGGTATAACATCCCCTAAATCCTGGGGAAGGAAGTGTTCGCCTGCATCGTTGACGAAAGATTTGAGGACAATAAACAGGGACGCAGACCCAAGCGTTTTTCGCGCTCTTGCGCCTGTTTCAGCGCATTCATGAGAGGTGCAATCGATGGATGTACTGCCCCCAGTAAGCAATCGGTCTCAACAGCAGTTACTGCCTTGAGGGCCGAGGCGAAAGAGGTTTTGAAGCCTCCCTGAGCAGAGAGCGCCTGAACAGTCACGGCAGTTCGCGTGAGATAATCCTGTATGGAGTGTTTTCCATCTTCCATTACCTGAGTATAGTGTTCTCCGTATGGGAAAGCAAGAGTCCACGGGCACGCCATGGAACAAACTTCAGGGGTTGGGCCTGAAGCCGGATATTAAGGATATTGAGGCCTACGAACAGGCTTACCAAGAGGGGATGACCAGAGCGCTTAAGACGCTTGTGACGTCCCAATCCCTGGCCGTCATTCCGGCACTGATCAAATCCATTCATTATGCAATCTTTTACAAAATTCATACGTGGGCCGGGGAATTCAGAAGCAGGGATGAAACTGTTACTTTCGACAAGGGTAGGGTCGGCGCTGATGCATCCAAAATCGAAGGGGCCTTGGAAGAGTGTTGCCAAAAATACGAAGTAGACATCAGTCAGTGTGACCCGCCTGGATACGCGCTTGCACTCGCCACACTGCATGGGTCTATTCGAAGCATTCACCCTTTCCGGGATGGGAATACAAGAACATCAGCGGTGCTTCTGGAAGCACAAATCCAGGCCATTTATGGACCACAGGAGAGATCCCCTCTGATGAGCGAGAGCCTGAAGCCGTTTCTTCAGGCAGCATATGAAGGAAACCCCTACCCCTTGGCAAGTATGATCCTGCGAAGGGGAGGGTTGGAAGTTCCGAACTGGCCCGAGAAGGAATTGAGCCGGAAAGTGACCCCAAAGCTTGACGAGAATTTCGAAACAGAATGGCAAAAGAAGCGTGCAGAAATCCTGCGCCAACAGGAGCAGAAATAAGACTGACGAGGACAAAAAAGACGACAAATTGTTACGCACTAGGTCCTGTCGTCTACTCATCGATCATGACCCCAGCACCACGCTGACCGGCCGTGAACATCTCCACACAGACCTGGCTTTCCACATAGAAGCTGGCCCGGCACAGTCCAAGCGCCCGGCAGGCCGGGGCCTTCCGTCCCCAGCCTTCTTCCACCACCATGCGCACGGCCCTTCGCTTGGTCGAAGGGCTCACCATTTTTTTGCGTTCACCACCTTCAAGATGTCGTTCTGCACGACCAAGTCCGCGATGATTCGTTTGAGCCGGGCGTTCTCTTCGGCCATGGCACGCATCGTCCGCACGTCGGACACTTCCAGGCCCCCATACTGCTTCTTCCACTTGTAGTAGGTCGGCTCGCTGATGTTGTGTTTGGCGCAGACCGCCTTGACGCTCATTCCGGCTCCCTCCCGTAGGATGCCCACCACCTGTTCTTCGCTGAATTTGCTTCTCTTCATTTCGTTCTGTTCCTTCTACAGGACCAGAACTCTCTTTTCAAAATGTCTGTTTTTTAGGGGTCAGGTCAATATAGAGGAATACACTAGAAAGTTTTGTGAAATCGCGTGCCGTCCATTGGAATGTCATCGATCTTCCGAAAATATTATAACCTATATAGCATTGTTTTTGGCAGTTTGCGCAAGTTTGACTACGGTTCTGCCAACATACAGGACTTCGACTTCAGGTCCTTGGATTGCTGTAGCAACCCCTACTGAAATCTCAGGCAAAAAACTTGACCGTCAATGGAGTCTGCGCGTCACTGATGAAAAGGCAGCCCAAACAAAAACCTTTCCAACATTGGACACTGTTGTTTTTGTTATCCTGGCAGTTACAGTAGCCGTTTACGTTGTCTGCGGTTTGGTCATGGCCCGATTGAGAAGCGAGCGGCGGACAGGTGCCTACAGAATAGCCTTGGCATCGGCACTTCTGGAGAGATTCGATAGCAGCGATCAAAACCTCGAAACGCGAATCCAGGGGCTACTGGAAGCTTCAGATCTATGGCCTGCACTGAAAGCCGCCGAATCAGACAAGAATGCGGGCATATCAACCCAAAAGACCTGTTTAGCGCTGACAGCCCTGACCAAGCAATATCTGCTCAGCCAGGGCGACGCAAGCTTGACTACTAGGACAGCACACCAATGTGCGCCAACAGAACCGCAATAATAAGGCAGATGATCGACACGATCAAAATATAGGCAAAGACGTCATCGTTCATGGGGTATCCTTTCTATGCCTAAGATAGAGGGGGGGGCTATGTATCGGCTTGGGCTATCAATACGAATACCTAGAGATGGCAACTGCGGCACCGAGAGCCAACCCGCCATCGTCGCCGTGGCCCCATTTGGTTTTGGCCACGCAAGCGATTTGACTCCGGGAATAACGAAGCCCTTTCCGCATAAACAATTCCGACTGGGGCCATTGCCAAGCCGTGAGGATTTTCTGATATTTGATTTGGGAGGCTTCATCCGGGCCCAGGCAACGAGTGGCAGCCTCCTTTAGCAAAGCCAGGGCCTCTTTCCGCGTGATCCAATCCGAGGGCTCCCGGGCCACAAACGGCCCCACCACCCACTTCCTGGCTTCCTCTACCTGCCCTGCTAGGCGTTCATCGAGGGTGGAGAGGGGACCAAATTCCTGCACAAACCCGGCTGCCGCATTGCGGGCCTGGGCCTCATAGGGGGTTCCAATCAGGTTGGTGATGGCTTCAGCCAGCCGCCAGGAGGCCCCTACTTTGGCCCGGAGGGTGTCCTTGTGCCTCCCCAGGGCCAAACGCAGCTCCTGGGTGTCCTCCAGGGCGTAATAGGCCCTGTTTCCGATCTTTCCCAGACACCGGAGGTAGGGGAAGGGCTCCGGTCTTGGCCGGGCAGCCTTGAGTAGGACCTGCCCCCAACATTGGGCAAAGAAGGGAACCCGCTCTTGGTCCTCCATGGTGTTCAAGTGGCTCCGCAGGTCGTCTGAGCACACCGGCCGCCCCATCTTGGCCACCAGGTCACCCACGGCAGCCAGAAGCTTGGCCTTTTCGCTCGTACGAACCGTGCGGGGTGCAAATTTGCTACGGGGTTTCACGCGGCGCTGAGGTGGGGCAGGACCTTTTCCAGGGTTTCCGGGGAAACGGGAGCCTCCCCGGCGTGGGCGGCGTAGAGCAGGGCAAAGTAGGACAACCGGCGCATGTTCCCCTTGGTGTGGGAATGGATCGTGCGGGCGCACTTTTCGGCCTTTTTTTCGCCTTCGGCCACGGCCTGGGCGAATACCTCAAAGACCGGGTTCCAGGAGCGAAGGACTCCCAGCATCTCACCGGGATCAAGGTCATGAAAGACCTCGACTTTGAGGGTACGGCTGCGAGCCGAGGCCACACGCCCAAGCCAGTTATCCGGATTGGATGCGCCGGCAAGGATGATGACCAGAGGCCAGCCCTTCTCGTGGGCCTTGTCGCGCAAAGCGACCACATTTTCCAGGACTTCGTGGGACCAGAGGTCTGCATCGTCCAGAAAGAGGGCGGTGATGTCTTGGCGTTCCATTTCATGGATGCAGGTGCGGATGGCGAACTGGACTGATCCCGTCGAATTGGATCCGGAGAAGAGCTTGCGCCCCATGGCCTCTGCCAAATCCTTGAGTCCACGGGTGTGGCTCTTGAGCAGGCAGCACCGGAAATACAGGGCCGTTCCCTTGGTCCCAATTTTAGGGTAGCGACCGACCAAGGCCTTGAGGGCCTCGGTTTTTCCGGAACCGTTGGGTCCGGTGAGGACACCGAGGGACCCGGTGGTAACGCAGTCCGAGAGCAGTTGGGTAGCGCGTTCGATGGATTCGGTGGCAATGGAGGGCAGCTTCAAATTCGGGTTCATGATTCCTCCTGGGGAAGGGGTTCACTGGGTTGGATGCGACCCTCAGATACCGAGGGACCATTGTCGTCAGCGGGTGCGGTGGGAATTCGGGATGCCGGGCGCAGGCCCGGGGATTGTTCGCGGAGAACACGCGCCAGATCGTGGATCGCATGGGTGCGGGACAGGCGTTCGGAATTAATGCGGGCGGCGAGGTCACTATCGCCCTCGACCGGGGTGAGCAGGCCGATGAGTGTGCCAGAAAGGGTGTAGCACTCGATGTTCTCGGCGGTGCCTTCCACGGGCAGACGAACAATGACTTTTTCACCCACCAGACCCACCAAGGCTTCCGAGGAGAAGTGACGGCCCCACAGGGCGATGCCGTCCCGCTCGACGGTCATTTCCTTGCGGACCCGGATGGCCAGGGAAATTTCCGAGGCGTCGATGTTCAACCCTTTGGCGTCGCCAAGGTGATTGACCCAGCGTTCGAAGGGGGTGCATCCGATGCTGGAATGGCGTGTGTGGTTGTAGCGGCGGATGTAATCCCAAACCAACTTCTCAAAGTGGGTCGAAGGCAGGGCCGATTCTTTGGCCCGGGACAGGCCCCGGAACTGGTTGGCGTGGCCCTGGAGTGTGGTGATCAGACCATTGGTGAAAGTCTGGAACCAACGCTCAATTTTACCATTGGCCGAGGGGCAGGATTTGGGAGCGGGATCCCAGATGACATCCAGGCGAAGGAGGGTGTCAAGGAAGTCGGTTGATTCATAAACCGAGCCATGGTCAGAGCGCAGGCGTTTGGGAACACCGAAGAAGGGCAACCTTTCGTCACCTTTGGCAGACATGCAGGTATGTAGGCAAATGAGACTCTCGTTCGTATCGGGCGCTTGACGATGGATACGGACCCCCACGCAGGCCCGGGAGAAGGAGTCGATAGCGGCCGTCATAAAGGGCTTGTACAATTCGCCCGTGGCCATATCACGAATCCAGAAAGGGATTTCAGTGAAGTCCATTTGCCACAACTCGTTCGGGTAACCCTGTTCAATGCGTGCGACGAGACTGGCCTGTTCGAAGGCCCTTCTCTCCCCTTCCCGCAGCATGACGCGCATGTCCTGGGGCAGGTTGGACAAGGCACGACAAAGCTGCCTGTAGCCCGGAGAACCCCAGTTTTCCTGGACGCACTTTTCGCAAACCCGAGCATGAATAGCGGTGAGCTTGGCTTCGGGATGGGCCTCGAGGAGGCAGAGAGCCCAGGCAAGAGCGCGTCGATCCATCCGGGACTTTGAGCCCTCACGCCCCTTCTTGCGTTTATCAACAAAAAACTCTGGGTCATTCAAACTGCCGGCCCGGCGATTCCAACGCCATAAGGTAGCAGCGGAAACACCCCGACTTTTTGCAAACGGGACCAATTTCAAGCCCGATTGGCGATACGCTGAAACCAGCGATCGACGGCGGGCGACATGTTCGACTTCATCGGCAGGAATCAGGCAGTTTTTCATTTTGTTGACCCAAAGATAGGTGCCACTAGATCGGTTACGTTCCCACCTCGGTAGGCCACACAACTCCATCCCGCATCCACCGACCCACGAGAGGTGAGATCATTGCCAGGCGAGCCTGCAGTCGCTTGCCCCTCCATCCCATGATCTGGGCGGATGCAAGGGCCGCACGGATAGTGCGGTCCGCCTGTTTTGGGTTGAGTCGCGCACCCCTTACATGCCGCACCCCATCGCCTTCGGTGATCTTCAATCCATTCCCGCATGCGGCCAGGAAGAGAGTTGCCACGGCAGGAGACTTGAGGTCGAAGGACAGAAGGGCCTCGGGACAATCGCTGAACAGGCGGCGGGCCTCTGCGGCCACCCCGGCCCGGGAGAAGAAATGCAGCGGATGGACAGTCCGCAGGATACTGCCGATCCAATAGGGCACAATCTCCGGCAGGGTGGGACAGACCATTCGGTTTTGGGCAAAAGTTCTGAGCAGGCGCTCCAATCCCTCATTAAACTGACAACCCTGTTTGTTTCTGTTGATGCAGGCGTAAACAATCCGATCCGCGCAGGCATCCCCTCCAAAAACGGACAGCCTTTCGATTGTCACCAGTTTCCCCAGATCACCATCTTGGTCGAAAAAGGAAACCCCAGTGGGGAACCCTCTCCACACACGCTCCGGTTTACCCAGCCAGTCTCGGGTCAGCGGCTTCCTATCAAAAAGCCCCGCCCGGGGGCGTCCGAAAGCCAGTGCGTGGGCCATAGCCTCGGCCTGGTCCTCACGTTCGCGCAGAACTGGCAACGCCAAAGAAGGGGTGACCGGCTTAAAGAACCAACTTTTGTCAGACAAGTTCCGATGAGCAATCACAGCACCCGGCAAGGAAGCCCAAACCAGCAACATGGTCTGCTTGTCATCCGGCCTCAGCCCCAGCAGGGCATGGGGACACAGTTCGAATAACCGCTTGGCGTATTGCACCGCCTGTGCGCTGGCTGCGACATGCGCCCGTCCGGGCGCAGAAGTCGGCAACACCACATCGAGGAAGCGGCATAACGAGAGGCCATAGGTCCCAAACATGGCGGCATTGAGGGTGTCCACCAATGGGGTTGGATTAGAGGAATTCCAATCTTTCTGGTTAATGGGGAACGTGAGGTAGGGAATCATGCTTGGGGAGATAACTCCCGCAAGCAGGCCTCAAAACGGTTCGGCGCCCTTAGTAACCAGAGCCAACACCTCCCGATTGGAGAGTGCTACTTTTCCTTCTGCGGCAGGCCCGGCGAGTCGAATGACCCGACCCATGGCACCCTCGGTTGCTTCAATGAGCTTCTGGAGTACCTGCAGGGCATCTGCCTCCTGATGGTCCACACGGGCACAGAAACCCGAAAAATTCCCACTAACGGCACGAAGCACGCTGGCAATTTCGCGCCGTGTTGAGTATTGAGACGAAAACAATGGCGCTCGCAGGAGCGTGTTCCCCGCGTAGCTGTTCGCAAAGGGCATCATACCCTGGCGAATTTGCATGGATGCTACGAGCATTCCCACGGGAACCTGGGCTTGACGAAAACAATCCATCACCTCAAGCAACTCGAATACGGTTGGCTCCATGACCAGACTGTGAAAATCGACTATGATCAACTTGCACCCGCACTTTTGACCGGCAGAAACAATTCTCCTCAACATATCCGACGGATTCATGGACATTCTGTCGGAATCCCGCCCTGAAATGGCTCGGAACAGCTCGTGGAGCATATATATACGTGGAGTATCCGAGCAACCCCGCACCCAGATGACGGGATCCTTGTGTTGGGTCTCCAGCTTTTTCTGCGCATAGAGCATGGCCGTGGTCTTGCCCGCATCGATAGCACCCACCACCTGACCCATACACCCTGAGCCATAGATGCTCCGGGCATACCTTAGGGTGTCCTCGACTAAACTGGTGATTATGATGTCCATGGCGTTAAACCTTTGCCTTTTTGAGTTTGCGTGTTTTGGGTGCCCGCTTCTTGGTCTTGGAGACTTCCGCTGGTTTAGCCGCCGGCTCACTCCTGCCAGGCCTTGTGAAGCCACCCTCGTGGGTTACGGGCAGGTCCCGGCGATGGGCAAAAACGACAAGCCCCTGCCGCTTGCGCCAGTATTTCCAGTCTTCCAAATAGTCAGGCGTGACTTTTTTCAGTTCGGGATCGTCCTGAGATCTGATGTTAACGATTAGAAAGACATGCTGTCCAACAGAAGCCTCAAGGATGGGGCCGAAATGCTGAACGGACTGCCACCATGCGGGTTGGTTTATCGTCACATCGCCGGCAATATGCTTAGGGACCACATATTGCACGGCATTTCCAAGCAAGCCGATTCGGTGGGCCTTGACGGGCACTTGCATCGAGATTAAAGAATTCTGGAGCACACCCAAGAAATTGGCGGAATTTTTCATGATTTGATTTGATTCAAAAGAACCCGTGCCGGAGACACCCCCCCGAATTTGCTTGTTGGTCTCAAATTTAGTTGAAGAATTGTCGCCTCCAATGATTCGAGGATAAGCTGGGTGTGCATCGGTTTATCGCCAAGGACTTCATTGAGGCTGGACTGACGTTGGTCGCGGCTTTCCTTTAATGGGTCATGCGCAAAGTGCAACTGTCCCAGAGTCCTTTTATGGCTTTTCTCTGAGGCAGAGTTGGCACGGGGACAATGGGCCGGCGTCAGGAATGCATAATACCCATCGCGGCTAGTCGAGCCTGGAATTCCCTTGAAGTAAAAACGGAACCCCTATCAGTTCGGAGGGATTTGGGAATCAAGCGGTATTCAAACAAGGGTAAAGGCTCCATGGCCATAAGTAGGGCAAGCACAACAGCCTGCACATTGGGTTCGCCGACAGTGACGACCGCCGAAAGTACACAGAGGCTGCCTATGTCTACTATTTCCGTGACCTTCAGCTCGCCCTGGCCTCCTCGATAATCCAACGCTTTGATGTTTAAAGCGTAGGTGTCCGTGGCCCAGTGTTCCCCCGGGATCATGTTATTACCGGGCAATTTGGGTAATTCCTTTTCGATCTTGTTCTGCAGCAATTGTGCGTATTTAGGGTCCATGAGTATTTTCCGTATTCTTCGTCTTACCGACCTCGCAGACACCATACGTTGACCAGGCTTCAACAGGCCCCTGAGGATCTTTTCTGCAACCGTTCTCATGGTTCCGTTTTTTCGCCGACGCATGGTTTCCGCAATAAGCCATGCTTTCAAAAAAGTCTCGTCCGGGATTCTTTTACCGCCACGGTCATAGGTGCCCCTTTTTTCGATAAAATCCGTGATCAGCGGGGTGCGCCCAGATTTGGCAATAACCTCGATGCGTTTCTGCACGCGATAGACTTTGCTAAAGGAGACTCTGTCAGAAAGGATTGCCAGGCAGTTTCGAAACAACGCTTCCGTTGTAATAGGCTCGCCAGGGCAAAGCTGCTGCAATTGCTCGTGAATCTGGGCAATGCCGTAGTGCAGCCGCGCCTTGGCGCTGGCGCAGGCGGCCTTGAATTTCTGGGCGAGGTCTTCGGGTTGAGATGTATCTCGTTTCACGCAGGGTAAAAGGCTCTCGGGACCTGTCCTGTAAAATTCTTCCAAAATGGCTTACGTTGGCTTATTTATGCCCTCAGATGACTACATACAGGCTTCATAAGACAGCTTTGCCCCTTGCGCGAAAGGCCCTGGGGGAAAACTTAACAAATAGCCGTTTGATCAAGACCTGCGTGGAAAAGACAAACCTATTCCTCGCATCAATCCCTGCCACGCCTCAGGGCAGGTTGGGTGTTATAGCAGCTCATATTCCCAAGCAGGGGGGCGCCCAAGCCATCAACATGCGCACGGATCCGGACTTCTGTTCGCAGTTGGATACACTTGTAAAAACGCTCGGGGTGCCTGGCGCCAAGTGTATCAGTGCTGCGTTGAGTTTTTGTGCTACTCGTCCAGCACGAATAGGGTACGCCGAATGGTTTGGAATTGGATCAGAACTGAATTTGGAAGGAAAGGATCATGCTCCCATAACGGCGCAGACGCAGTATATACCCAGAAAAAGTCAAAGTTATGTGTTTCTGGTAGAATCCAAAATATTGTTGTATGCCCTGCTGACAAAGCCGGTTTCCACTTCAGATGGATGCCGCACCCTTTTGCGAAGGGCTATCGCGTGTGGAGAAATTAAGCTTCTAACACCGGATTACGATCAGTTATTCAGGTCAATCGCAGATCTTAAACAATGTCAGTCGCGGCGATTGGACGATTTGAATTCGGCACTGCAAGCAATGGTGGATATCGTGCCTCCGCCGTTCTCAGCTTATAAGCTGGCTGCCTTTAACAGTTCCCGAAACAGGAAGGGTGCAGACGCCTATGTGTTGTGCGCTTACGCCACGAAACTACCCAAAGGCATCAAACCCATTGTTCTGACTATGGACCAACAATATCTGGACTGTGCGGCCCAAAAGGGGATATCGGCATGGAACCCGTGGGGTTGTGAGCCCGTAATTTCAGCGAATACAAAAGTGCTAAGACACCCGGATACTGGTGCGGTTTATGCCAGACTTACCATCAATAAATCCAACCCCGACGCAGTAAAAATGGAAACTGACTAGGGGTACAGTGAACCCGGCCTTCAGAGGTAAATTATCACTAATCTGACCAAGTTTAGTTCATTTATGCGTCCGACTTGAGTTCACTTATCAGGTCCGCATACAGACGTAGTCCCGCAGGATGCGGGACGAAGTCGGGCTTCTTGGATCCGTCTGTAAGCTTCCGCCTTCACCCGTTACGGCGAGACAAGACGGCTCGGCAAGCCAGTTCTAATATGGGCTATGGCAATTTTTTAAATCGCTGAAGCTTTTGCGAAACCGAAAGCTGCCGCGGCTACTTGGCCGTGCGGCATTCCTCGATGAACGACTGGACCGATTTCTTCACCTCGATGAGGGTGATGTTTTCCGCGGCAATGCGCTCGATGCCCTTGAGGAAATTGATCGAGGGGGTGATGACGAAATCCCCCCGCCAGACCACGCTGTGCGGCACACCGTTGAAGACCGCCGGGCGGACCTCATAGAGGATGAGCGAGGTGTAATACTTCGAACTGACGTAGTACGTCGGCTCCACCACTTGGAAGGAACCATCCTCCAAGCGACGGTTGAAGACGGCGGCCAGGGTGAAGGTCCGGTCGCCTTGGATTCGGGACGTTTCCCAATAATAAGACGGGGTTTCCATGCCGGGGGCCAGTTTGGCGGTCATGGCCGCGCCGATGCTGTCTTTGAAACGCTCCAGGAGGGCGGGCTGGGCCTTGAGCAGACGGACCATTTCCTGGTGCATGTTGAACCCGCGTCCACCGTTGTCGTAGGCCGGGCTGCCGACCCATCCCCGTGATTGGAAGGTCCGCGCCCGTTCGGCGAGCATTTTTCTCCAAGCCCCGGAAAGGGAGGCGGGGTCCGGCGCATCGGCCAGCAGCTTGGCCTCAACCGCATTCAAATTCAGCCCACTCCCACTGGCACTGGCCTTGATCAGGGCCCGGCCGAGACCGTCTTCTGGGGAGATGACCAAGCGGGCAAAATCGGCTTCCTGGGCCGGAACCCGGACGGGGAAATGCCCCTCCAGATCGAGGGTTTCACTGGCCTGGGCCTGGGTGGCGGAATCGCTGTCAACCATGCGACGCACCGCCTGCTCCGGAGTCAGGGGCAGGGCATAAAGGGTTTCGACGGATATGGTCAGATCCGAACCCTCGGCGGGGATACGGGTTCCCACGATTTGGCCCGCCGCCAATTTGGCCGGATCCACATTGCGGATGCCGGAGTAACGCTGGATTTCGTCCAGGGCATCCGCAGCCGCCAGACGACTGGCCCCGGTCGCGGCCAGGATTGCCGACAGCACCAGAAAAATGGGAATGAAACGCATGTCCGATTCTCTTAGGGCAAATGTCCCGAAGGTCAATGTTGCGGTTGTGCTCGCCGGCAAATTCTGGCAGACCGTTCCGCTCCCATTCATGAACGCCACCTTTCTTTCCCGCTCCATCTCATCCTTCTGGCCTGATCCGTCCGACTTCCGCCGCTTCCTTCTTCTGGCCGCGGTGTTGCTGTTCATTCTGGTGGTCGGTTGCTTCCACCCGGTCATCTACGACGAAACCGAGGGCCAGTACGCCGGGGCGGCCCGCGAGATGCTCCAGCGCCAGGACTGGTTGATCCCGACCAACAACGGGGTCCCCCGGTTCCAGAAACCCCCGCTGGTCTACTGGACCATGATGGTTTCCGTGAAGCTCTTCGGGGTCAACGAATTCGCCGCCCGCCTGCCCCAGGCCCTGGCCACCGCGGCCTGGCTCCTGGCTGTCTACCTCCTCGGCAAACGTGTCGGAGGCCCGGACTTCGGCCTTTACTCCAGCATGATGTTGGGAAGCGCCATCGGCTTCATGGTCTTCTCCCACGTCATCATGCCGGAACCGTTCATGGCCTTCTTCGTCACCCTGACGGTCTGGGCCTTCCTCCGGGCCAAATGGCGGCCGGACCAGGCAAGGCATTGGTTTTTGGCCGCCTGGATCTTCATGGGGTTGGGCTGCCTGACCAAGGGCCTGCACGCCGCCCTCTGGCCCCTGGGTGCCGCCGCCGTCATGGCCCTGGTGTCCAAGCCCTCCCGCCCCTTCTGGCGCGGCCTGCTCCATCCCTGGGGCATCACGGTCTTTTTCCTCCTGCTGCTTCCCTGGTATCTGGCCGTCGAAGTCCGCTACCCCGGGTTCCTCCTCGACCATCTGGTCAACGAACAGATCGGCCACGCCATCGACAAACGCTGGCCCCCCAGTTCCAACCAGGTCGACCTCCTGGTCTACATCCTCCAACACTTCTTCATGCTCATGCCCGGCATGATGTTCCTGCCCGCCGCCCTGGCCCTCTGGCAGAAGCACCGCCGGGAATCCAACGAGGCCTTCACCTTCTCTCACCACTACCTTCTCCTCTGGTTTGCCTTCACCTTCGTCACCACCTGCTTTTCCGCCCGGCAGGACTACTACACCATGTCCTCCTGGGGTGCCGTGGCCGTTCTCCTGGCCACGCCCTGGCTGGCCCCCTACCGCATCTCCCGTTGGTATTTCATCCTGCCTTTCAGCCTCATCGCCCTCGCCGGCCTGATCGGGGTGGTCGCCGCCCTCTGGCTGGGCACGGTTCAGGACGACCTCCACGTGAACATCCTGCCCATCGTCGAACGGGACCACCTCTGGACCGCACTCCAGGGATTTTCCCTCGGTGCCTGGAAGGAATTCTTCCCCCTCCTCAAAAACACCGGCCTCAGTCTGGCCGTGGGCGGCACGGTGGCCGCCTTCCTTTCCTTCCGGCGCCAATTGCCAGCCGCGGGCATGGCCCTGGCCGCCACCATGATCGTCCCCTACCTCATGATGGTCCAGGGATTCTCCGTGAAGGAGGAATACTTCTCCCTGGAAAACTCCGCCCGATCGATTCGTGAGCGCGCCGGCCGGGACGCCAAAGTCATCTACGACGGTTACCCCAATCTGGCCTCCAGCCTCTTCTTCTACCTCGACCGGCCCGTCCACTGGGTCAATGTCCCGGTGGAATACGAATACGCCACCCGCAGCCTGAAGATCGGGAGGGAACTCTACCTCGACCGCGCGGGTGTGGCCGAAGCCTGGAAATCGGGCGAGGTCTTTCTCATTGCCGAAGAAACCACACTGGAGGAATGGCGGGCCCTGCTGGGATTCCCGGCGGACATGGAACCCTTCGCCCGCAGCGGCACCCGCGTGGTCCTGCACAACCGCTGACAGCAACCTGGCCGCCAGACCGCTTGATCACCTGATCACTTGTTCAGAGATCGCCTGGCGGCTTTTTGCGATCAAAAGTGAAACATGCGGTAAGGAACGGTCCGGCCCAGCTTCGCCCGGAAAATACGATCGGGGCCGATCGCCTGCAAAAGCTCGATCGACTCGAACCCGGCGGGCCCTCCCGGCCCACCTGACCCACCGATATCCACCAATAAAACTTCCCGGCCGGGCTCGAGTAAAGAACCCGGAATCTCCGTGAGATGCCTTCCTTGCCCGTCGACTTCCCAAAAGTGCAAGGGATCTGGTGAGGCCGTGTGGAAGGCCAAAGCCGAAACGCAATAGCTGGGTAGCTGACCGGCTCCCAAGACCACGACCGGCCAATCCGCCGTGCGAAGCCGGCGGACCGCGCGTCCCAGGTCGGCCGAGCTTTCGGAATGCATCCGGATGCTCCGATTTTTCTCCGGCGGTGCCTCCAAAAATGCCTGACGGCACACACCCGCATAGCCCAAAGCCAACACCACAACCAGGCCCACCCACAGGACCCGGGACAAACGGAAACGTGGTGAGAGGTCGGCCCAAAATCCCGCCGCATGAACGGCTAAAAACGGCATGGCCGCCAGCAGGTACCTGTCCATACCCGGCAGGAACACCAAAACAAAAACAGAACAACCGAAAGCCCATAACGCCGTCGCACTCAAGTCCCGGCCGGCGGCCCTCCCACGCTGCCACCCCCAATAAACCAACGCCGCCAGCGGCAAAACCACCAGCAAAGGTCCGGATTGAAAGAAATGCCAGACCGTCAGGCAGAAACTCTGCCAACGATCGGGCTTCTCCGAGATGATCCGCTCCACCATCTGGGTGGAATAGAAGTAACGGAGAAAGGGCAGGCCATGCCGCAACACTTGGTAGAGCAACCAGGCCAGCGCCAACCCGACCCCCAGCAGTCTGGCCCAGACAAAATGAGGTCCGCGCCGGGGGATTTCCCGCCCGCAAAACCTTTCGACCCCCACAGCCAAAGCCAGATAGAGCAATCCCAGCGGCAGCTTGTGGACAAACCCCAGGGCGATTCCCAGCCAAACCAGCCACCAATACAAGGGATATCGCCGCGCCCCTTCATAACCCACCACGGTCAAGAGCAGGAAAGCTGTCATCCCGGTATCTAACAGCGCAGTAGAAGAAGAATGCAGAAAAACAAAATGCGAGGCCAGCAGGACCACCGCCAGCCAGGCTGCCGTCCTGTTCCCGGGCATGACCTGTCGGGCCAGAACCCACGACAAGAGCAAGACCGCCGCGCCGAAAACCAGCGGCCAAAAAATCAGGGCGGACTCGGGATCGGGAATCCACCCCAGGGCCATGGCCGTCAGCCCATAATGCAGGGGCGGTTTGGCTTGATCGGAATAACCATTCTGACGGATGTCCAAGAGATCCCCCGACACCCCCACTTGTCGGCTGCGCTCCGCGGTGTAGTGACTGTCCCAGGCCGTCCAGACGATCCGACGGCCCAAATCAAAACCCTGTCCCAAAAAGACCAGAACCAGACAAAAAACCAGAACCCCATCGAGGCCGGTCTTTTTGGTCAATGGCCCATCCACGCACAACATCCTCGACATTAAACACGGGCGAAGGCGATGTAAAATCCCAGTTGAAACCCGAAACCCTTTTGCCAGGTCCTTCGCTTTCCGGCCGTGCCAAGCCTGCCAAGCCACCAGGACCGGGGAATATCCCAGGAGCCCTGCGGTTTACCCCATGACGGACATGCCCAAATTCGGGGTTGCGCCCTCGGGCCGGTTTCATTAATCTTTCAGGCTCGATTCGGCACCCGTAGCTCAATTGGATAGAGCATCTGACTACGGATCAGAAGGTTAAAGGTTCGAGTCCTTTCGGGTGCGCAGGCCAAGTTTTCGCGGCGGTCGTTTAATGGTAGGACTCTAGCCTTCCAAGCTAGAAGCGAGGGTTCGATTCCCTCTCGCCGCATTTTTCTATTTTTTTGATCGCGTCGTAGCTACTAGCGAAGACGGATCGCCGCAGGCCTAAAGGTAAAACAACCCTCGCTGATCCGAAGCGAGCCTGCCATTCGCCAAGCGAACGTAAAACGAAGTGGCCATGGTCCGAAGGACCGCTCCGCAGAGCCTTGGGCAAAGCCCAAGAATAATTCGATTCCCTTCCTGTCCCGCCATAGCCTCGGCGACGGCGGATCGCCGCATTTTTCTATTTTTTTGATCGCGTCGTAGCTTCCAGCGAAGACGGATCGCCGCAGGCCTAAAAGAAATACAACCCTCGCTAACCCCGAAGCGAGACTGCTATCCCAGTGGGCAGACCACCTTCGTCACAAGCAAACCAATACAGCCAAGGAAAGCTTGGAAAACTAGTGTAGGGACTTAACCTACAGGCTTCTTGCTCAAGTAAATGTCCACGCCCCCGAACCACTCCAACCTCCGCGACAACCAGACGCGGGGATCTGCCGCAGACTTTCTACGGCAGGCCATCCATCCCGGCTCACGACTTTCCTTCGTCTCCGCGTATTTCACTGTTCACGCCTACTATGCCCTGCGCGATGTGCTCGAGCAGGCCGGCAAGCTCCGTTTTCTCTTTGGTGAACCCTCCTTCGTGTCCTTGGTCGACGCGGACAAGGCCGATTCCAAGCACTTCCGATTGACCGAAAACGGACTGAGCATCGGCAATGCCCTGCAGCAACGCCCCCAAGCCCGCGCCTGCGCGGATTGGATTCGACAGCAGGTCGAAATCCGTTCCGTAGTCCAATCCGGATTCCTGCACGGAAAGATGTACCATGTGCTCCCTGAAAAAGGGAATGAGGCTCAGGCCATACTCGGCAGCAGCAATTTCACCGTCCCGGGCCTCGGCCTTTCCCCCACCCGCAACAACACCGAACTGAACATCATCCTCGACTCCACCTACGACCGGAAGGACCTGCTCGCCTGGTTTGATGCACTTTGGAATGATAGCGCCCAGGTGGCGGACGTGAAGGATGAGGTCCTCAAACATCTGGAACGCCTCTACGGCAACCAATCGCCGCAGTTCATTTACTATCTGACCCTCTACCACGTTTTCCGTCGATTCCTGGACGAAAACACCGACGCCGATCTCCAGTTGGACAAAACCAACCTCTTCGACAGCCAAATCTGGCAGAAACTCTTTTCCTTCCAAAAAGACGGGGTCCGTGGAGCCATCCGCCGCCTGCGCGATTACCGGGGCTGCATCCTCGCCGACAGCGTCGGGCTCGGGAAGACCTTCGAAGCCCTCGCGGTCATCAAGTATTACCAAGATCGCGGCTCCAGCATCCTGGTTCTCTGCCCGAAAAAACTCTGGAACAACTGGAACTGTTGGCTCGCCCATGGTTCCGCCGACAACATCCTCGCCAAGGACCGTTTCAATTACCACATTCTCGCCCACACCGACCTCAGCTTCACCAAGGGCCAGCGAGGACCGATCGATCTCGCCAGTCTCCCCTCCAATTACGATCTCATCGTCATCGACGAATCCCACAACTTCCGCAACAATGCCGTCGGCACGGAAACGCCGGACGGCAGGCCACGCCGCACCCGCTACGAGCGCCTGATGCAGGACATCATCCAGAAGGGCATCCGCAGCCACGTCCTCCTGCTCTCGGCCACCCCGGTCAACAATTACCTCGCCGACCTCCGCAACCAGATCAGCTTCATCGCAGGCGGCGATGTCGCCCGGCGCGAGCGATCAGCCAACGCCGCCGCCGACCGCGCCTTCGAGAAGAACCTCGAAATCCCCAGCATCTTCGAGACCACCCGCAAAGCCCA
Organism: Candidatus Methylacidiphilales bacterium; assembly: GCA_033875315.1. NCBI lineage: Bacteria > Pseudomonadati > Verrucomicrobiota > Methylacidiphilae > Methylacidiphilales > Methylacidiphilales bacterium. The sequence continues at coordinate 28,639 of JANRJG010000007.1, read as the reverse complement.
GGCCGAGTTCACCCGCTGGGCCAAGCTCCCCGCCGACCAGCGCAGCAGCAAGGAACTCCTCCTCAAGCTCGGCGGCGACCTCTTCACCCTCCTGGATGCCCTCAGCATCGCCCGCAGCCGCCGCCAGATCGAGCGTCACTACAAGGCCGAGATGGAGCACCTCGGCGGCTTCCCCCACCGCGAGAAACCGCATTCCGAATACCCCGAGATCGATACCCTCGGCAGGTTCCCCACCTTCCAGCAGCTCGATGCGGAGATTTCCAAGCTGAACCTCGCACTCTACCACCCGAGCGCCCACCTCCGCAAAGACCTGCCCGCCGAAACCCACGCCGCCTATGAGCGCAAGATCGGCAACTTCAACCAGGAAGGCCGCGAACGCATCCTCATCGCCATGATGAAGGTGAACTTCCTCAAGCGCCTCGAGTCCTCCATCGATTCCTTCCGCCTCACCCTCCAGCGCACGCTCGATAAAATCACCAAGCTGGAAACCAAACTGGCCGCATTTGAGGAGCACCGTGATGCCCATCCCGAGATCGATTTCGACGTGGTCGAACCCGAGGTCGACGATGTGGACGACGGGGAAACCGATCCCGAAGCCTTCAAGATCGGCGGACGCCACCGCATTCACCTCGGCCATATCGACATCCCCAAGTGGCGCAAAGCGCTCAACGAGGACCGCACCCAGCTCCAGTACCTTTGCGACGAAGCCAAGCCGATCAAGCCGGCGCGCGACCAGAAACTCCAGACCGTCAAGACGCTCCTCACCGCGCACTTCACCAACCCGGATCTCAACAAGGAAGGAGAGCCGATCCGGAAGGTCATCCTCTTCACTGCCTTTGCCGACACCGCCCGCTACCTCCACGGCGAACTCGCGGCCTGGGCCAAGGACACCTTCGGCGTGGAAACCGCCCTCGTCGCCGGCACCGAAACCCGCACCTCCACCGGGCTGAACGACTTCGAGTCCATCCTCCGGAACTTCTCCCCCCGTTCCAAGTCCCGCGCCCAGGGTGCCGGGCCGGAGATTGACCTCCTCATCGCCACCGATTGCATCAGCGAGGGCCAGAACCTCCAGGACTGCAATTTCCTCATCAACTACGACATCCATTGGAATCCCGTCCGCATCATCCAGCGCTTCGGCCGCATCGACCGCATCGGCTCCCGCCACCACCGCGTCCGGCTGGTCAATTTCTGGCCCACCAAGGACCTCAACGCCTACCTCAAGGTCAAGGAACGCGTCGAGTCCCGCATGGCCCTTGTCGATCTCACCGCCTCGGCCGAAGACAACCTTCTCAACACCGAGCAAGTGGACGAACTCATTTCTGCCGACCTCAACTATCGCAACAAGCAACTCAAACGCCTCCAGGAAGAAGTGTTCGATCTGGAAGACCTCAATGACGAAGGCGTCACCCTGGCCGACTTCTCCCTCGATGATTTCCGTCTGGACCTGCTCGATTACCTCAAGGCCAATGAGGATGCCCTCCAGCGTGCCGAGTCCGGCCTTTACGCCGTCGTGCCGGTCGATTCGTCACTTCCTAAATGCCACCCCGGCGTGATCTTCTGCTTCCGGCATTGCGGGAAAGGCGGGAAAGCCGAAGACTCCGAGAAGATCAACCCACTCCACCCCTACTTCCTCGTCTATGTCCTGGAGAGCGGGGACATCCAGTATTCCTTTGCTGCCCCCAAAGCCATCCTCCAGCTTTTCCGGGAACTCGCCGCGGGCCAGACTTCCGCCCACGACCAACTTTGCGAACTTTTCGACACCCGCACAAAAAACGGGACCGACATGGGCCTCTACTCCGATCTCGCCAAAAAAGCCGTCGCTGGCATCACGCGCACCTTCCAAAAACGCGCCGCCACCAGTCTCCTTTCCAGCCGAGGGGCCGTCCTGCCCACGGCCTCTGAAACCCCCGGCGCCGATGGCGACGACCTCGAACTCGTCACTTGGCTGGTGATCCAGAACCCATGAAATCCTTCCGCAATCAACGCCTGCTTCGTCTTGCCCTGCCCATGGGCTGCATTTGGCATTTATGTCAGGGAAAAGACCTCGGTGCCCGCTGGACCTACCGGGGGAATAAGGGTAGTAACTCGGAATAAGGGTATGAATGAGGGTATTGACGCACCCCAAGGGCCGAACTTGACCCGTCAGGCCCTTGAACTTAGGCTAAAGGGACGTTATGCAGGCCACCCCGTCGAAAAAATCATCGAAGCTTTCCTTCGTGCTGGCCTCGAATCACCCACGGATCTCCAAGAAAGCCACGGTGGCCTCAATTTCAACACAGCGGACCACCACTACCGCTCAGGCGCTCAAGGGCTACCGTTTTCTGAAATCCCAAAGCTCCCGGAATCTCTTGTCTCATTGAGCCGCCTCCGCCCGGTGGACCGGGCCGGACGTAAAGCCCTCCGTATATGGGCGGAGTCTCAGGGTTTTATCTGGGACCATGATGACTTCACCGCACGCTGGTCTGCCCAGGAACAACTGGGGGGCGCCGAACACCACGTTTACTTTGACGAAACCACCAACCGTTGGTTCAAGCGCCTCTACCATGGGGTCAATGACAGCCTGCTGGGCGAATACCTCGTCCGCATGCGCCTGCACAACCTACTCTTCCCGGAAACCGCCTACCGCCTTGAAGGTTTTTCCATCCATCCTAAATCCAAGGACCTGGCCCCGGTCCTTTCCCAACCCCATGTCCGCATCGACATGGAAAAACCACCCGTCACCAAGGAAGAAATCAACGACTTGATGGCGGCAATCGGCTTTGCCCCGGTTCAACTCAAATACGGCGACACCATCGATGATGGCTACTTCGCCTACTACGAACCCCACACCGGAGTCTTGTCCCACGACCTCCACGATGAGAACGTGGTGCGCATGGAAGAAACCGGCGAATTGGCGGTGATCGATCCCTACATCTCCCTGGCCCGCAGGGGCAGTTGGGCCGCCCTGAAACTCGCCGAAGTCGGCATCGAATTCCCTGAAGACGACCCCCTCTGAAATTAGCCCAACATAAACCTTAATTCTTTAGACTTAAAACTTCTTCCCCCCCCATGCCCTCCACCGACCTCCGCCCCCAAATCGAAGCCGCCCTCCGGGATTTCGCGTCGGTGCCCCTGGCCGACGCCGCCCGCCGCTTCTTTGGCGTCCTTGGCTACGCCTCCGAGCGCACGCTTCCCCTGGCATCAGTGGAAACATTCCGCGCACAGTTGGACCCCGGCAATCGCTTGACCGATCGAGACAACGAAGCCCTCGCTACACTCAGTGGCTTCCATCTCCTCTTCCAGCTCACCGAAACGGAATTGACCCGTCAGCAGGAGATGCACGACGACCCACGGAAGGTCCAGGACACGCGCATCGAGTCATATTTGTTTTTCGCCGCCGAGTTGCCTCCGGGGGATTACACCCGCACGGCCCTCTCTACCCTGGTCCGCGCCATCAACAAGCCTCTGCCCATGCCCGCCTTGGTCTTGCTCCGGCACGGAGAACGGATCTCCCTTGGCATCATCCACCGCCGCCTCCACAAGCGCGACACATCCAAGGACGTCCTCGAAAAAGTCACCCTCATCAAGGACATCGCCTTCAACGACCCCATCCGCGCCCATCTGGAAATCCTCCAGGATTTTTCCATTCCCCATCTCGCAGAAGACTTCTGTTTCCACAGCTTCGTTTCCCTGCATGAAGCCTGGCAGAAGCGCCTCGGCTCCTACGCGCTTTCGAATAAGTTCTACCAAGAGATCGCTGACTGGTATTTCTGGGCCCACCACCAAGTCGAAGACGGCACCATTCGCCTCCCGCTCCACTGTGACACCGAGCAGGAGAAATCCCTCTTCCTCATCCGCCTCCTCACCCGCGTCATCTTCACGTGGTTCCTCGTTGAGAAACGCCTTATCCCCTCCGATCTCTTCCGCGAGCACTGCCTTCAAGACCTGCTCAAAGATTTCCATCCCTCCCGCGATCCCAAGAAACCCGACTCCTCGCCCGCCTACTACCACGCCATCCTGCAAAACCTCTTCTTTGGCACCCTCAATATGCCGCCTGAACAACGCGGATTCCGGGAGAAAAAAAAGGAAGGCGAGCGCTACGACCCCAACTTCGGAATCACCAACCTTTGGCGTTATGAGGATGCATTCAAAAAGGTATCCGACTGGACCGCGCTATCCACACGGGTTCCTTTCCTCAATGGAGGTCTTTTTGACTGCCTTGATGACAAAACTGGCAAGAAGACCGACAACACCATCCTCGACGGCTTCTCCGATAATCCCAAGCTGACCTGTCATCTACCCAACGACCTCTTCTTCGGACCCCCGCGTCCGGTGAATCTTTCCAAGGACTACGGCGAGGAGGACAAAAAGTCGGCCCGCTCGAAAAAAGCGACTGTCCGAGGCCTCATCGAAATCCTCTCCCGCTACAAGTTCACCATCGAGGAAAACACCCCGCTGGAGGAGGAAATCGCCCTCGATCCCGAATTGCTCGGCAAGGTCTTCGAAAACCTTCTCGCCTCCTATAACGAGGACACCCGCACCACCGCGAGGAAAGCCTTCGGCGCTTTCTACACCCCGCGCGAGATCGTCAGCTACATGGTGGATGAGGCCCTCAAGTCCTACCTAGCCACTCAGGTGCCCCGCTGCAAGGGCGCCCTGGACGACCTCTTCTCCAACAAGGCCACCCTCAAGGAAATCAAGCCCGATACCCGCGATGCCCTCATCGCCGCCATCGGTCGGGTCAAAATCCTCGACCCTGCCTGCGGCTCTGGGGCCTTTCCCATGGGCGCCCTCCACCGCCTCGTCGATCTACTCCAGAAACTAGACCCCAACAACGAATCCTGGAAACGCGACCGCCTCACTGAGGCCCGCCGCTACCAGGGACTCCTGCAAGAGGCCGGGGCCAAGGCCGAGGAGATTGCCGCATGCGACGCCCGTATCGCCGACATCGAGAAATCCTTCGACACTCGCTACCACGCCCTAGATTTCGCTAGGAAACTCTACCTCATCGAGAACTGCATCTATGGCGTGGACATCCAGCCCGTCGCCACCCAGATCGCGAAACTTCGTTTCTTTATTTCCCTTGTCGTGGACCAGAAGGTCGAGCCCTCGGCCTCTAACCTTGGCGTCCGCCCACTACCTAACCTAGAGACCCGCTTGGTTGCTGCAGATACACTGACACCCTTGCCCAAACCCAAAGAGCGGCAGGGTGGCTTGTTCGATGATGCCCGCCCTGAGGACTATGCGGAGCACAACCGCCTGAAGGTGGAATTGACCCGTGTGCGGCATGAGCATTTCAATGCTCGTGACCCTCGCAATAAACGCCGCCTCCGGGATGAGGATGCGGCAATACGTCGAGAACTTCATGATTTGCTCAAGCGAGTGGGACTCCCCGGAGACGCAGCAAAAATGATGGCTGCTTGGGACCCCTACGATCAAAACAGGTTTGCCCCCTTTTTTGATTCAGAGTGGATGTTTGGCCTTCCTGTTGGCAGGGTGAAGTTCGACGGGAAGGCTCTGGCTACTTTACTCGGCAACATCACCCTAATCAACGAAGCAGGAGGCCAGGGCGAACTCACCGCCAGCGCCCCCCGAGAAATCGATAGCGGCTTCGATGTCGTCATCGGCAACCCACCGTATGTTCTGATTCAAGATGGGATGCGCGACGACAAACTCTTGAGATTGTATCGCGACACCTACGAAGTCGCCTCCTACAAAATTGATCTCTACCACTTGTTCATAGAGCGAAGCGTTAAACTGCTAAAGGGCGGTGGCTCCCTTGCGTTCATTACGCCATCCAATTTCGCCACAAACAACTACTGCTCCACCCTTCGGCAGTTTCTATTCAGAGAAACGCAACTCAGAGAGTTTTTGAGTTTCGAGGAAAACGTCTTCCAAGCGAGTGTGAACAACTGGGTGTTCGTCCTTTCACGAGGGGCAATGGAGAGCGGGAAGGTTGCGTTCTACAAAGGAGCGATTTCGTCGGGAGACCTAAGTTTGGAACTGATTTCAGCCATCGAGCAGCGTTCGCTCCGCGAGGGGCACGGGCTGCTTGTGCCGCCAAGCGATAGCAATGCTGGGGCTGTTCTCGAAAAAATTCAGGGTGGACGAAAGGTTCTTGGGGACTTTGCCACCGTAAACTTTGGGATGCAGCTTCGGGATCGGAAGCATTTCCCCGGAGACGTGATCGATGGGGAGGCCCAGAAGAAGCACATGACTCGTTTTCACCGCCCATGCGTAACTGGACGCGACATTCGGAGATTCGCAGTCACCCACGGCGGGCTGTATTGTTACTTCAATCGCACGGCCAAGCGCGGAGGGTGCTGGGACGAGGCCGTTCACTCCGCGAAGGACAAAGTGCTTGTCCGACAGATTGGCGAATACCCGGAAGGTGGACTCGACCGGCACGGACACGCTGTCCTCAACACAGCGTTCATGATTTACCCACTCCAACAGCAGGAAGCACAAAGAACATCACGCCTTCTTCTCGCCATCATCAATTCCCCGTGCGTGCGGTTTTTCTGGACCAATCGATTTAGAGATGACCGCAAGACGTTCCCGAAGATTAAGGGCGAATATCTCAAACTTATCCCAATCGCTTCGGCCACCGACCGCGAAGCGGACGTAGTAATAGTTTTGGTCGATGTGCTGACACTCCTGAACGGGCACTTCGCCGCCAACCCCTCTGCGCAAACGACGCGGGACCCGTTGATGTTGGCGTATTGGGAGCGGGTGTTGAACGGGTTGGTGTATGAGCTGTATTTCCCGGAGGAGCTGCACGCCGCCAGCCTGCGCCTTTTTGACCTCGTCGCCCAAGCCGACCTCCCCGATGTCACCCAAATCCCGGAGCAGGACCGCCTCCCCAAGCTCCGCCAGAAATTCGAAGAACTCCACGACGGAGCCCACCCCATCCGTATCGCCCTCGATAAACTCCAAACCTTGGACACCGTCCGGATCATCGAAGGCAAGGCATGAGACTGACTGAACAACGGACGGACGGAACGCCAATGACCGTGCATGGGGCGCGTGTTCCGTTCTGTCTCTTCCCCACCGACTACGCGGGTCAGAACTCGGTCCCGCTGCAAGAACCGTGGAGCTACGCCGAGTTCTACATCAAGAACGAGTTCCCCGACAACAAGAGCCGGTATGCGCTCGCCTACTTGGAACAGGCCCGGAGCTTTTACGAGACAGCGCGAAAAGCGAACCGGGATGCGGCCCCGCTGCTCTGGTATTACTGTTTCCTGAATCTCACCAAGACGCTACTTGTGAGAGACGACGCCGTGGACAATCTCGCCGGCGGGATGCATGGGATTAGCGACCCGGCGGAGAACAAGGAAGGCTATCTGTCATTGAACAAGCAGACAATCTCGGCCTGGGGTGCTTTGACCAGCGGTTCCGGGCGCTACCAAATCTTTCCGAACCTGTGCAAAGCCGTAGGCCAGCCTCTCGCGGCGGGCGAGAACAAGATGTCGGTCAAATCGTTGCTGCGGCAGGTGCTTGGAATTCATCGCGCCTTCATGAAGGCCTTTGAAGAGGACTCCCATTTCATCAAGCTGCGCGAGCCGCAGTTTCTTGAGCACAACGCCACTGGCGGCAAAGGCGGCGAATTGTGGCTGCGATTCTTTCTGCTCAAAGAGGACTTCAACGACACGGTCAAGTTCGACGAATTGAGGAAGCAGTTGGATCCTGTCTTCAAGGCTGTCACCCCCGGCGATACGGGTGAGGAGATGGCCGGGCATTGCTTCGAGAGCACTCACCGGCCATTTACCCGGTGGAGTTCAGACGAGCTGCCTGCACTCCAGAAGGAAGTGGGGCCGAAGATTCGCACGCTCGTTCTGCCGCGCGGCAGCCTGCACTACGTTATGTTCGAGCGTGAGAACACCCTGCCGCAGGTTGCTGTGCTTTACGCGATCATGTTCTACCTCGGTTCCATCGTCCGCTACCGTCCCTACGATTTCGACAAGCTGGTCACCAAGAAATACCGGTGGGTTATCGATGAGTTTCTCCAGATCGCCCCGAAACAGTTTGTCATTCTCATGATCAGCCAGATCACCCGGAGCGAAATCTCCTACTTCGAGACGTAAGAGGAGCTCGGCATGAAGATCACGAGGATCAGTCTTCAGGGATTTCGGGCCTTCGATGAACCTTTCGAGCTCGACCTCGATGGCGGCAAGAATCTTTTGCTCCACGGTGAGAACGGCTCCGGCAAATCCTCCATTTTTTTCGCCCTGAAGCGCTTCTTCGAAGAGCGGGGCGACGACATCACCCAACACCGCAACCACTTCTCGCCGGAGACGCGCACTCCGAGCGTGCTGCTTCAGATCCAGGGCACGGATGCCGCCGGCGCTGCGCACGATCACGCCTTCCACTGGGATGTGGCGGACGGCCATCCCCTTCCGGTACCCAAGGACCCGGCAACGGCACCGATCTCCAAGGAACTACGCGCCCTGCTCGTGGACGCAGCCCGCCGTGCCGGACTGGTCGATTACCGCGCGATGCTGCGGACACATCTCCTCACCAGTCCGCTTTCTCGCTCAGCGCGTGGCCCGGCAGTCCATGCCACAATTTACGGCAACGAATCGAAGGGTTTGGACGCCCAGCTCTTTGACCTTGTTTCTCTCGTTGTCCTAGCGGGCGCACGTGTGACGGTAGCTGGAGGCGGAGAGACGACGCTCGGCGAGCTGATGCGGCGAGTCTGGGAAACCCGACCAACATCGCGCTACAAGAACTCGCTTCGCCGAGCCAACGCTGCCACTCAAGCCTTCAATCAGGCCTTCAACGCCAAACTCCCCGAGCTCCAAACCAAACTCACCGAGTTCTTGAATTACTTCGAGAATCACAGCCTCGAAATCACCTTTAACCCCATCTCTTTGGCTTGGGAGAAAAGCTCGTTGGAACTTCAAGGCGCGGAGCTACGGCCCGAGATCAAGTTTCGCGGCAAGTCGTTAACGAACCATCATCAGTTCCTCAACGAGGCCCGCCTATCAGCCTTGGCGACCTGCCTGTTTCTCGCCGGCGTCTGGCTATCGGACAACGACTATACTAATCCCGCATATCCACGCTTCCTCGTCCTCGACGATGCCCTAATTGGCCTCGAACTCCAAAACCGAGTGCCCGTCTTGAAGATCCTGACGAGCAGTGCATTCAAACACTACCAGATCATCCTGCTCACCCACGATCGTGTCTGGTTCGATTTGGCGCGCGGCCATTTGCGGGAAAAGGACGGCTGGTTGCACAGAGAACTCTTTGCCGACGAAGACACCGGGCACCTCATCCCCAAGCTACGAGCTGCGGAGTCGGACTTGAGTCGCGCGAAGACTCACCTAGCCAACAACGACCTAAAAGCGGCCGCAGTTTACGCCCGGTCGGCTTTCGAGTGGAAACTTCGACTAATATGCGAAAATCACGGCATCCCCGTCCCCTTTAAATCGGATGCGGACAAAATCGCTGCGGGTGTGTTATGGGACGGTATTTTGCATCGTCAACGTGAACGTGAGGCGCAACGCGCTAAGGGGAGCGTGGTTCCTGACTTGGTGCCCGCTGGATTGGAGAAGGAGGTCGATGTGATGAGATCCACTGTTCTTAACAAACTGAGCCACGCTGGTTCGTCAGGTTTAGTCGCATCGGAAGTCGCCGGGGCGCTCACTACTGTAAAAAAAGTCCACGACCACCAATTTCCTAAAATTACAAAAACACCTTGAGTCAGAATTATGCCAGAGCCAACAACTTCCAAACTGGATTTAAAGGAAATCAAAGACGCCATAGAGTCGTTTCCGAACGCTGGTAAATGGAAGATATTTACGTGCTCGGAATTACGGCCACGCGGATCTTCCAATCGCAAATGGGAAAAGACTGAAATTTCCGAGCTATGGGAGGTGGGTGGAAACTATGCTTTTCTGCTTCCCGCCAAGTATTTCAAGAGGTCGAGAACAATAGACGTGGATGGACCTTCCATACTAAACGTCCCCAGAAAGATCCTTTTCAAATTTTGTCCCAATCCGATCGAGTTGAATGGAAGACAGTGGGCCGTTCTCTATGTGGGAAAAACGAGCAATCTGTCGCAACGCTTTCAGTGGCATTTTTCTGGTGCCAAGAAAAACACGGGCGGGCAAGTGCAGCACAACCTTAAGAAATGCGGCGTTTGTAACTCCCGCGAAGAAGCGGTCCGCCTCATGGAACAAGAGGCTTTGATCTGCTATCGAATCTTGGACAAAGACGAAGAATTTGCCAATCGCGAGATGATCGAGGTCAACCTCTGGGCAAAATACAACCCGCCGTTCAACATCAAATCTGAAAGATGAAACCCGACCCCATCCCCTCCCATTTCCTGCATGAGATTATCCGTGCTTCCAAGTGCGTGCCGACGGGGCCGTCGCTGGATTTCCAGAAGACAGGCACTAAAAGCCCAGCCCGAATCGCTTTCAATGAATATCAGACCTTAGACACCGTCTGTATGATCGCCGACCCAGCATGAGCACTTCCCTATTCTCCTCGCTTTCCTCGACGAGGATCGCCGCACACATTGCCCGTGCAAGAACGCGCATATGCTACGCCGCACCCGGTATTCATGATGCTCCCGCCGCCGCGCTCGCTGCCGTCAAGTCCAGATCACCCGGCATCACACTTTCCGTCAGCCTGGATTTCAGCGAACACACTCTGCGGATGGGCTACGGCACTCTGGAAGCCGTTGAGACCCTGCGCAAGGCCGGTATCCAACCCATCCTCTCGCCCGGGTTTCGCTGCGCCGTACTCATCGTGGATGACGGAGGCTGGGTCTACACGCCCACCGCACTCTACTTGGAAGCGGAGCCTCAAAGCGAGGAAACGCCCAATGCCATCCGTCTCATCGAGGCGCAAGTCCACGACATGCTGCTGCGGCTTTCACCCGCTGCCCGGCAGGAAGCGATCACCTCTGCGACCACAGCTGAGGAAGTCTCCCGGATCCACTCCATACCTCTGGAAATCAGTGAGCAGCCCGTGACCGCTGAGCACGTTGACCAGGTGAAGAAGGCCATCTCCACCGCGCCTCCAGTGAAGTTTGATCTCGTCCGCCAGGTCCGTGTCTTTGAGCCCTATTTGCAATACGTCGAACTCTCGCTCACCGGGGCCGCCGTGCAACGCCACCGTGTGCGGATTCCGAAAGAACTCCAGAACTTGGGTGCGTCCAAAGACCTCGAAGGCAAGCTCAAGACCACCTTCGATCTCATTGAAAAAGACAGTTCCATGTCTTCCAAGGCTCTGGAGGATGAACTGAACGAGATTCGCAAAAACTTCACCCCCTCACTCGGGAAGGACCATGGCCGCGTCGTCCTGAAGTCGGCCAAACCGCACCTCACAAAGCGAATCGGCGAATTGCGCACCAAGCTGGCTGCCCACCAGAAGAAAGTGGAAACCGAACTTCAGGCCAAGCTCGACGAATCGAAGAAACAGGTGGTGGACTACTACCTCCCGCTGGCTAAAGCGAACCCGCCTGACGCCCTGCTCGGCAGTCTGCTCCAGCCAAACACGGACGAAACCTCCATCCGTGAGTGGATCGAGGAAGTCATGGATAAAGTCTTCCCCTCCGCGAAGGACTTGGTCCGCAGCATGGTCCTCGAAGAACGCTACAAAGATGTGACCTTCGAGACCCTGAACCACCCAGACTTCCTCGGATCGGTGAAAGCAGCCTTTCCGAGGATCGACTGGGACCAACCCTTCCATGACTTCAAAGCCGCCGGCGAATCCAAAGAATCAGAATAGATCCACGCCCTTCATGAAGATGAGCCACTTGTTCCGGATTTCAGTTAATCCGCATCGACGGACCACCTAGCCGGACGCCCTTGGAACACATCGCGCAACCTCATCTGTCTGCATCTTCAAAAAATCTCCACCAACTAGAGATTCAAACCTATGAGCATCAGTGCGAAGATTCTATTCGAAGAGCCGCAGCATGAGATTGCGTCGCTCATCCGCGATCGACTTGAGCAATGTGTTTCAGCTTCGATTGTCTCAGGTTTTATCACTGTCGAAGGTGTAAACGCGATCTGTGAGCCCATCAAAAAATCTCCGCACAAGCTCGGGATGCTTATTGTAGGCTCGGGAACTCACCAAGCTTTCTCTGCTTTGGACGATCTCCTATCGATTGGAGTTAGCCCCAATAATCTCTACGTGCATTTGGGCCACACCTGCCCATCTTCCGGCAAAAAAAATCCTTTTCACCGGTACCGTCCGATGCTGCACAGCAAGATTTACCTCATGGATATGGCCAACGGAACGTCATGTGCGTTTGTGGGCTCAAACAACGTCACTGGCTTTGCCCTTCTGGGACTGAACGGGGAGGCTTCCGTTTTACTGGATGGCCACTCCAATGATCCTGAATTTCAATCCATTCGAAATCATATCCATTCCGCCAAATCTCAGTCTGCCATTTACTCGCCACATATGAAGGATGCGCTGAGCTGGTGGACGCTCCAGTTTGTCGAGGGCCTGAGAACGAAGGTCAAAGATATGCCCTCGGATGGAGAAGCCCGCAAGACCATTGTAGTTCTTTCTGCTAAAACAGACAGTGTCTTGCCAAGAGTGGGCGAGATTATCTATTTCGAGGTGCCTGCGAATTTGGGGGAGGTGAGCACCCTTTCGGCCGAAGTGCATTTTTATGTTTTTGACTCCAAAACAGCGACTCCGGATGCGGGACTCCTTCAACTGGATCAGGCGAGAGCCTCGCTGATGTGCAAAGTGGTGGGCCTTGAGTTACGACAAGGAGGACGGGAGCTAGAAGCGGATTGGCATGTCGTCAGTAAAACAGATCCCAAGTTACTCCGTGCACCTAATCCATTCAGGCCCATAGCTCAACCAGGCATGCAGCAAGTGCGAGTGCAAGTGCTTTCGCCCATGAAGCAAAAGTACAGATACTCCTTCGATTCGGAACGTGATTCATGGGATCCCGTTTATTCGGATGAGGAGCCATTGCGGCTTGCGGCAGAGGACAAAAGCTTTCTACCTAGGAATCCAACCAATCAGTCTGAGGACCAACCTTGGCGGTTGGTCACGGATTTGCAGCCAAGGCAGGAGCGTCCGATGAGTAATTTCGAGAAAGCGGTCAAGGAATCATCACCCACATCCGGCAGCTACATCATGATCTCTCCGCGTCGATACAAAGCATAATGCCTGCGTTCATCATGATCAAAACCAAATCCGTTTATTCGCCGATTGAGACGAAGAAGGACGGCCTCCGCATCCTGGCCACCCGCATCCGCGGCCGCGGCCTGCCCTCCCGCCGTTACCACGCCTGGATGGCCAATCTGGGGCCGAGCGAATCCCTCCTCCGCAGTTTCCAGGCAGGCCAACTCACCTGGGCCGCGTTTAGCCGTCGTTACCGCAGAGAGCTCTTTGAAGGGGGCTCCATCGATCGACGGAACCCGTTGATCAAGAACCACGGTCAGAAGTTCACTCTCCGACTACTCCAAGCACTCGCTAAACGGGGTCCGGTTACCCTCATGTGCCATTGTCCTCCTGACCAACCCCACTGCCACCGCCACGTCCTTAAGAAGATTCTGGATGGCAAATTATGAAACGCCGAAGCATGTATTCCGAACTGAGTTGGAAGGAACGCGACTTCGAACAATGGTTTATTAAGAATCCGATCCTTCCTTCTCGTGAGCGCCTTTTCGTCGTCCGACAAGAGTCCGCCATCCAGCGCGTGGCCGATCTGGTCTGCTTGGATCGTAAAGGAGGTCTGGTCATTCTGGAGATCAAAAATGAACCCACCCCGCGTTCGATCATCGGACAAGCCCTGGAGTATCTTTCCCAGTTTGAGGGGGTTACAGCCGATGTTCTGGCTGAGGATTTTCCCGGGGGCCTGCTTGAATTCTACCGGTCATTCAAACGATTATTCAAAACCAGTCTCAGGGGAATTTCCAATTACCGGCGCATCCTGCTGGTCGCTCCGAAGTTTGACCCCCATTCCTGTCATGGCATTGAGTTTCTCAACCGAAAGTTCGCGGCCTATAAAATTCAATTTTCCCTCCTGCAAGCGACCCGCACATCGGACGGCTTTATCCTACAAAATGTTGAACCCACACCCCTGGTTCATTCCAGTCAAATGGTCGGACAGTGGGGCTGCACTCCCTATGGGCGATTGGTCTATGTGCTGGAAGGCGGGAGGCCGCAGATTCTCTGGCATCTCGGAAAATGGAAAGACGGCCAACTTCGCTTCTCCCAAGCCGACGCAGTCACCCGCCGGGGTCTTCGCTTCGGCACCCGCCTTCTGGGACCCCAGGCTTTTGACGCCATCGATTTTGCTTGGCGCGATTCATCCTGGGATTGGCACAAGCCCGGGACCCACCGCTGGGCTGCAAAGGTCATTGGAATCGTGGATGCCGAAGCCTGTGGTGCAGGCAAGGGGAAACACGTTTTTTACGCTATGCGCAACGGCGACCGCTGGGGCTACCGGCGACGGGAGTTATCCCTGTTCGAAAAGCGCTGGAAGCGCAGCAACGAAACCTTGCCGTCTTGGTCTGAGATAGTTTCATCGGGACTGACGATCAGAGACCAAGTCCACAGCCCCTGAGCTTGAAGCTGTGGGTCTGGCCGAGGGGGACATCCACTGCGTTCGGAAAAATAAAAACCCGAAGGCACCGGATGGGGCCTTCGGGTTTTTCGGGTAAGAAGACGTGACTTATTTCAGGTGCTTCGAAACGAGCTTGGTCATTTCGAACATCGAAACGGACTTCTTGCCACCGAAGACGGCCTTGAGCTTGTCGTCGGCGTTGATCTGGGTTCTGACCTTCTTGTCCTGGAGTCCGTTCTTCTTGATGTAGTCCCAGAGCTTCTTGGTGAGCTCGGTGCGGGGGAGCGGCTTGGCGCCGACCACGGCCGAAAGGACATCGTCGGGTTGAACGGGCTTCATGAAAGCGGCGTTAGGTTTGCGTGCGGATTTCTTTTTTGCGGTTTTTTTAGCTGCCATGGTGTTTGTTTATGGCATGTCCCCGGGGGAGCACAAGCCCGGATTGAAGGATTTTTACCTATGAAATCCTCTCACGCCACCGGGCCGCGGTCGATGCGCCGGGCCAGATCGATCTTCTCCGGACGCGACAATTCCTCGGTCAGCAGATCGGTGGAGGTACGGAAGCGCTTGACGATGGTTTCGGCCAGTTGGAAGGTGAAGTCCGCCGCCAGCTCCGGCTTGTGGGTCATGAAACTGCGGAATTTGTCGTTGGAAATCTCCAGGGTGCGCACCGGCGTCAGGGCCACGACGCTGGCCGTGGCCACCCCGGGGTCGAAGAGGTTCATCTCGCCGAAGTACTGTCCGGCGGGCAGGATGTCCAACTGGACGTCGGCCCCGTTGACCTGGCGGTTGACGGCCACTTCCCCCGCGACCAGCATGTAGAAATGCCGCTGCAGTTGACCCTCCTGCACCAGAACCGCACCCGCCTTGTAATTGGCCTCGCGGAAGAAAAGGTCGAGCAACTGGATGAAGTTTTCATTGAACCCGCGGAACAGGCTCATGCGGGAGATGTCGCTGAAGTGGATGGCCATGCCGAGGAATGTACTTGAGAATCGGAAAATGTGCATCGAGATTTTCACCATGGAGAAAGCCCAGCGTTTGTTCTACACCGGCCGGGTCCAAGGGGTCGGATTCCGCTACTCCGTCAAGCAGCTCAGTGCGGGCTTCGAGGTCACAGGCACGGTGCGCAACCTCCCCGACGGCCGGGTCGAGCTCCAGGTCCAGGGCGAGGAGTCGGAAATGGCCGCCCTGCTCGAGGCGGTGCGCAAAAGCCACCTCAAGGGTTTCATCCGCGAAATCGAGGGATATGACATCCCGGTCGATCCAAGTTTGCGCGGCTTCTCCATCCTGAATGGGAGCGGATCTTGAATATGGACCCCACCCCCCTGCCCCCCATCCCCGCCGTCCGGGTCGAGAAGCTGACCAAGATCTACCCGCTGCACTGGCGCAGGGGCAACCTCCTCGCCCTGGAGGACCTGGACCTCGATATCCGCCAAGGGGAAATCTTCGGCCTTCTCGGTCCGAACGGCTCGGGCAAAAGCACGACCATGAAACTCCTCCTCGGCCTGGCACGACCCTCGCGCGGCGCGGCCACGGTTTTCGGCCACCGTGCGGGCTCGATGGCTGCGCGCCGGCGGCTCGGCTTCCTGCCGGAAAACCCCTACTTCCCCCAGTTCCTTTCCGGACGCGAAGTCCTGGCCTACTACGGGCGACTGTGTGGTATGGGGGGAGACCCGTTGCGAGGGAGAATCGCGGAGTTGATCGAACTGGTCGGGCTCGGCCAGGCGGGCGAACGCCGGTTGCGCACGTATTCCAAGGGCATGCTCCAGCGCATCGGACTGGCCCAGGCCCTGTTGCACGATCCCGACCTCCTGCTGCTCGATGAACCCACCGCGGGCGTCGACCCGGTGGGCTCGCGCGAAATCCGCGACCTCATGCTCCTGCTCAAGCGTCGCGGGAAAACCGTCATCTTTTCCTCCCACCTCCTGGAGCAGGTGGAGGAGGTGGCCGACCGCGTGGCCATCCTGCACCAAGGCCGGAAGCTGCGCGAGGGCCGCCTGGACGAACTGCTGGTGGTGCCCGAGGAAACCACCCTGCGGGTGCGGGGCCTCCGACCGGAAACCCAGGCCCGGGTGCTGGAGTTGCTCCGCCAGGAAGGCCACCCGGAGGTCAGCGTCTCCCGCCCGCGCATGTCCCTGGAGGATTTTTTCATCCGGGTCCTGCCCGGCAAGGACCAGGAGCCCGTATGAACCGTTCCCTCAATGCCATCGGCGCCATCGCCCGCATCACCCTCACCGAAGCCCTGCGCCAAAAAACGCTCAACATCGTCCTTCTTTTCAGCCTGGTCCTCCTGGGCGGAAGCGACTTCTTCACCCAGTTTTCGTTCCAGGAGGAATTCAAATTCCTCAAGGATCTGGCCTACGCCGTCATCAGCATCAGCGGCTTGTTGGTCGCCCTCATGGGCGCGGCCCAGCTGATTCCGGCCGAAATCGAACGCCGCACGCTCTACACCACGCTGAGCAAACCGGTGCACCGCTTCGAATTCGTTCTGGGCAAATACCTCGGCCTGCTCCTGTTGCTGACCCTGATTGTCGGCATCATGTCGGCGGTATTCTGCGGGGTGTTGTTCTGGAAGGAGGCCCGGGTCACCGGCGACATCCTGGCCGGGGCCTCCGGACCGCTGGATGAGGGGCAACAACGCATGATCGATGCCGTGCGGGCCCAGTCGCGCGACCCCGGGATGATCCAGGCGGTCGCCCTGGTCTGGTGCAAGTTGGCCGTGACGGCGGCCATCTCGGTCTTTTTTTCCACCATCGCCACCTCGACCATCTTCATTGTCTCCACCACGTTGATGATCTACTTTGCCGGCCATCTGCAGGCCGTGGCCCGGCAGTTGTGGCTGCACGAGGAGGCTTCCTCCGGCTTTCTGAAACAGGGGGTCTTGGTGGTGGTTTCCTGGTTGGTGCCCGACTTCCAGGCCTACAACCTCATTGATGAGATCATCGCGGGCAACCCGGTCCACTGGGCCGACTCCGCGCCCATCCTGCTCTATTCCTTCTTTTACGTGGTGGTGATCATGGCCGTGGCCGGACTGGTCTTTGAGGAGCGCGAACTGTGAATTGGATGGGGATGTGGCCGGGGCGGTGGCCGTGGGGGTGGAACCGGACCAGGACCGGAATCGCCATCCTCCTGCTCCTGGCCTGGGGCGCGGTCAAGCTGCCCTGGGAGGAGCAAATGGGCCTGCGCCGCCGCCAGATCATGTATGGGGACACGCCGCCGATCTCGTTTGAACTCCGGGACAGTCTGGGCCAGGGACTGACCCTGGCCGCGCTGGGCGGCTTCCGGGGGCTGGCGGCCAATTTTGTCTGGATTTCCCTAACGGGAGCATGGGAAGAACAACAATGGACCCGCGTCCGCACCCTGGCGGAATTCGCCGTCCTGCTCCAACCCCGGGTGCTTTTCTTCTGGGAGAACGGGGCCTGGCATCTGGCCTGGAATGCCAGCGTCGCGGCGGAAAAATACGCGGCCGCGGGCCAAAGCGACGGCCAGCGCAACCGCGAGTCCCGTCGTTGGATCGAGGCAGGAAGGGTCATGCTGGAACGGGGCCTGTTGGCCATCCCGGAAAAACCCCAGCTCTACATGCGCCTGGGGGAATTGTACCAACAACGGCTGCAGGACTACGAGGCGGCCGCCCGCTGCTACCGCCTGGCGGCCGAGCGCCCGGGCGCCCCGAGCTTTGCCGAACGCTTCGTCGGCTACATGCTCGAGAAAGCCGGACGCAAACAGGAAGCCTACGACTACTGGCTCACCCTCTGGCACAGCTCCGCCGAACACCCGCCGGGCACTCCGCGGCAATGGCCAAAAATCGAACAACAAATGCGCGCCCTCGAGCGCGAGTTGAATATCCCGGCTGACAAACGGGTTTTTAACCCGTAGTTTCCACCCACGCATGCGCTACGGGATCTTCGCCGATATCCACAGCAACCAGGAAGCCCTGGAAGCGGTGCTGGACGACATGCAGGTTCAGAAGCTCAACCAGCTCGTGTGCTTGGGCGACATCGTGGGCTACAACGCCAACCCGGCCGAATGCCTCGAGATGGTCCGTTCCCTGGGCTGTCCGGTGGTCAAGGGCAACCACGATGAAGAAGCCTCCGAGGACCGGAACATCGAGCACTTCAGCGAACTGGCCTATATCTCGATGAAGCACACCCGCGACAGCCTGAATGAGGAGCAGAAACGCTACCTGCGCACCCTGCCCATGCAGCGCAATGTCGGCGATTTCGCCATCGTCCATTCCTCTCTCGACGGCCCGGCCCGCTGGATCTACGTCTTCAGCTCGCAGGAAGCCGAGGAAAGCTTCGTTTACCAGCGCACCCACCTCTGCTTTTTCGGCCACACGCATGTGCCCAACGCCTTCATCCACGATGGCACGACCCACGAGTGTTTCTACCGCAAGCTCAGTCTCCAGGAGGACAAGAAGTATTTCATCAACTGCGGGTCCGTCGGCCAGCCCCGCGACGGAGACTGGCGCGCGGCCTACGCCATCTACGACTCCGAGACCCATACCATTGACCTGCGGCGGGTGCCGTATGACTTGGCGCGCGCGCAGGAAAAAATCCTCAAGGCCGGCCTGCCCGAACGGCTGGCCGAGCGGCTGGCCAATGCCGTCTGACCGTCGGACGGGCGGACCATCCCGCTCGCGCAGGGCATGAAGATCCTTGTCATCAAACCAACCGCCCTGGGTGATGTCGCCCAGGCCTTGAAGGTGGTCCCTTGGTTGAAACGCAGCGGGGTCGCCCATCAATTGGACTGGGTTGTCGACACGGACTACCTGCCCGTGCTGGAGGTTTGTCCGGATATCGACCGGCGGATCCCCTTTCCCCGCAGAGCCTGGCGCGGTGGATTCCGGCCCTTGGAAATGCTGGCCTGGGCCCGGGGTCTGAGGGGGGATCGCTATGATGTGGTGCTCGACCTTCAAGGGCTGGCCCGCAGTGCACTCATGACCCGGGTGGCCCGGGCGGGAATCCGGGTCGGACTGGCCTCGGCACGCGAAGGGGCAAAATGGGTTTATGATCGGCGGGTGCCCGACGTTCAGACGCACGCGGTGGATCGCTACGCGGCAGCGGTTGCTTCGATCATCGGTCCGGGAACGGCCGTGACTCCGCTGACATTTTCCCGCCCCGAAAAGGCCCTGCCCATGGGCTTGGAGGCCGGAGGGTACACCGTCTTCCATCCCTACTCCCTCTGGCAGACCAAACTCTGGCCATGGGAATCCTTCCGCAAACTGGAACAGGCCCTGGAGGGCGAGACCGTGGTGTGGGTCGGTTCCGGGCCTTTTTTTCCGACCGCTTCGGCCCGCTCGGTGGATATGCGTGGAAAGACCCCGTTGCCGGATTTGCTCGCCCTCCTGGCCGGAGCCCGGGCCGTCATCGGCACCGATTCCGGACCGGCCCACTTGGCCGCACTTTTCGATGTTCCCGTCATCACCCTTTTTGGTGCGACCGATCCGGATCTGACCGGACCGGTGGCGGCCAAAGGGGAGTGCTTGGTGACCGAAGGGCCGCCCTGCCGCCCCTGCCGATCCCGGACCTGCAACTGGGAAACCCCGATGGCCTGTCTCTCCGACCTGTCCGTCGAGCGGGTCCACAGTATATGGAAGCGCTGGACCCGTTTGTAAGCCGGAACGATGTCGTAGAAATGGCGCAGAGTCGCCGGGTATGATTCAGCAGACGGGGGAGAAAAGGGATCCAGCGAGGGGCGCGCAAAAGAATAAGCCGCCCAACACCCTTTCTTCCTCTGCGTCCGATGTGCTCATCCGCCTTCCCGTAAGGCGCCCTTGATGGAAGAAACCCTTGAAAAAAGGCTGAATCGCCTGAATCCACCCCTCATCCGACGCGTCAGAATATTACTTTTTGATGCCTTCACTCAAAAAAAGAACCCTTAATATTTCCATATTAGAGAAAAGAATATACGTAAGTGCCTGCAAATCATAGTCTTGAATTTTAATTATGGGGATTGGCATTAAAGTTGCATGCCTGTCGCCTGTATGGCACGTTGGAAGGATTCACTCAAACCATGCACAACAGCCAACCAAGGACACCAAACATGAAAACACGTACACGTAAAAACCGCAAATGGTCCGCCACCCTCGTGATGGACGAAATCAAAGCCTGGCACGCCGCCGACAAGCCGCTTTACTCGCACTTCGTCCGCCAGAATTTCCAAGAATTGCTGGCCGCCGGCATCCGTTACTACGGCAACTGGCAGGCTGCCGTCGCCGCCGCTGGAATCGCCTACGAAGATGTCCGCAAATACCAGAACTGGTCCAAGCCGGTCATCGTCCAGAAGATCCAGGAACTTTACCAACAGGGCGTCGATCTCTCCTTCCGCTCCATGATGCTGAGCAAATACAACTCCATGGTCTATGCCGCCATCCGCCCGAACCACTTCGGTTCCTGGAAGTCGGCCCTGACCGCGGCCGGCCTGGCTCCGGAGGATATTTATCGTTACCGCTCCTGGGATGAGAGCACGATCATCGACGAGATCCGCAAACTCAAAAACCAAGGCGCGGACCTCAGCTCCAAGACCATGGACGAAACCGCCAACCCGCTCATCGCCACCGCCCGCCGCCGCTTCGGCAATTGGGGCACGGCCGTGGAAAAAGCCGGGATCGACTACGATTCCGTCCGCCGCCGCCGCCGCTGGAGCCGGGAGCAAATCGTCGAGGGCATCCAAGAGCTGCGCCAGCAGGGCGTCCGCCTTCAGAGCGGGGAAGTCCGCCAGAAGGCCCCGGCACTCTTCGCCGCCGCCTGCAAGCCGCGCTTCTTCGGCTCCTGGAGAAAAGCCCTTCAGGCCGCCGCGGTCTGAACCGACCAATTCCGGATAGACAAAACCCCGGCGGGTCAATCCGCCGGGGTTTTTTGTTTTCCCACCCCATGCCTTGGGTAGGAACTCCGGGGAAATGATTCCCCGGCTACAATCGGAGTCTCCAAGATCTGCTACGGCAGAAGGCGATTCCCATCCCTGTGGGCCAGGTCATGGACTGGGCTGGTAAAGACTATCTTCATACCCAATCCTTTTGAGTGAGCGATAAATTAACCTACGGGAGGGCGAAGCTCCCGCTGAGCCGCCCAGCCGCCCAAGGGAGAAAGACCTCAAATCGGCTCGGCAGGAGCCTCGCCCTCCCGTTGAACGTGTCGCTCAGTCCATGCGATTGGATATCAGGGCGCCTTTCAATCAACCATCCGTCAAACCGGCCAGCCAGCGCTCGCAGTCGATTGCGGCCATGCAGCCCATGCCCGCCGCCGTCACCGCCTGGCGGTAGACCGAGTCCGCGCAATCGCCGCCGACAAAGACCCCTTCCACACTGGTTCGGCTCCCGCCGTGCAACCGCACGTATCCGGCCTCGTCCAGATCCAGTTGTCCCTGGAAGATCCGGGTGTTGGGTGTATGGCCGACCGCGACAAAAACCCCGGCGCATTCCAGGAGGGAGATCTCGCCCGACTTCAGATTCTTCAATTTGACCCCGGTGACCCGGTCCTGGGCCGGATCGAGAATGCCCTCGACCACCGAATCCCAAACCGGCCGTATCTTCGGATTGGCCAGGGTGCGTTCGGCCATGATGCGCGACGCCCGCAGGGTGTCGCGACGGTGGATCAAATAGACAACAGAGCCAAAACGGGTCAGGTACATCGCTTCTTCACAGGCAGAATCGCCGCCGCCCACCACGACCAGCGGCTGGTTGCGGAACATCGGGAGGGCTCCGTCGCAGGTGGCACAATAGGTCACGCCCTTGTTTTCCAGAAGCTGCTCCCCGGGAATGCCGAGGTGTCGGTGGCCGGCCCCGACGGCGATGATGATCGAGCGGGTTTGGATTTGTTTATTGTCGACGGTGAGGGTGAACGGCCGTTTGGAAAGGTCGACCGAATCGACCGTGCTCATGTATTGGACGCGCGTTCCGAAACGTGTGGCCTGTTCCTGCATCTCGACCATGAGCTGGTTGCCGTCAATGCCCTTGGAGAAGCCGGGGAAATTTTCGACGATGGTGGTGGTGGTGAGGAGGCCGCCGGGTTGGATGCCGGTGATGAGGAGGGGTTGGAGATTGGCCCGTGCGGTGTAAACGGCGGCGGTCCAACCCGCACAGCCCGACCCAATGATGACGACATTTTCCATAGGTATTGAAGGGGCAATGTAGTCACCGGCGGGGCCATGCCAAGGGGAAAGCAAGACCCCCTGCCGTGCTTTTCCACCTGTACAAAGCGGGGACGGATCTGTAAACAACAGGGATGCAACCGGACAAACTCGAGGAAATCTTCCGTCTCCAGGACCAGCTCAACCAACGCATCGGCATGCACGCCGACCGCCTGACCGAAGAAGAAAAAGTCAAGTGGGTGCTCAACTACACCCGGGCCATGAACCAGGAGCTGGCTGAACTCGTCGACTCCGTGCCGTGGAAGTGGTGGGCCAAGTACCAACAGTTCGACCAGCAAAACGCCCGGGTCGAGGTGGTCGATCTTTTCCATTTCCTCATCTCCATCGCCCAGGTGCTGGGCATGAGCGCGGAGGATGTCTACCAGGCCTACCTGAAGAAAAACCAGGTCAACCACCAGCGCCAGGACAGTGGTTACACCGCCAAAGACGAGACCGATTCCAAACACATTTGAGGCCCGGGCCCTTGCTGCGTCTTTTGTAGCCGGGGAATCCTTTCCCCGGACTCCCTCCCACCTTCACCTTCAGCTCTTGGAGCTCAGGGCTTGGGCGTATCCAACATCACCGGCGCGGTCTCGGGGGCGGGAAGGGCCTTGAGTTTCTGGGAAACTTCCGCGGCATAAGCCCCGGCACGACCCGTGGCCAGATAATCGGAAAGTACCGTGCGCGCCGCCGTGGTTTCTTTTTTGGCCAGATGAATCCGCGCCATGCCGAGGACCGCACCACCGAGCAACGGGTGGGTCGGTTTTGCGTTGTGGACAAGCTCGTAGGCCTGCAGGGCTTCGTCCAGCCGGCCGGCCGCTTCGAGCGTCTCGGCACGGGAAAGCTGCATCAGGGGATAGAAGGAATGACTGCGGTAATCGCGCAGGAATTGGTCGGTGTAGGCCAGGGCCTCGTTCCAATCCGATTTTTCCCGGGCGGCGCCAGCCAGGCGCATCAAAGCCAAGGGGGCGGCCGGAGTGTCGGCATGGGTTTGGAGGATTTTTTTCCAAGCGGTGGGTTCGCTGGCATGCACGAGCTGGTTGCAGGCTTCCTCGGCGGCGGCTTGGCGCCCCTGCCACCACCAAACGCCGGCGGCGACGGCCAGAAAAACCAGAACGGCGATGGCACCGACGGTGCTTTGGTTTTTTTCAAGCCATGAAGCGGGCTCATCGATGACGCGGGGATCGTCGTGGGCGAATTCAGATTCGGGAACCATAAGAGCCCGTCATGGTGGGCAAGGAGAATGCTCTCGGCAAGGGCAAAAGACGGCACTTGCCGTGTGACCGAAGCCCCGGCAGTGTCTGCCCTCATGTCCCGAACCCAGTTCCTGATTTTGAATGTGTTGGCCGGCTTGTTTGCCCTGTTGGTGGCCGTCAAAATCATCCTCGTCATCGAAACCAGCAGCCGACAGGGCAAGATGTTGGCCGCGCAGGCCACCATCACCCAGGCCCAGCGGGCCGAACCGCTCCTGCGCGAATTGGTGCTCCGACTGGCCCAAGAAGCCCAGCGGGAACCGGACCTCAACGATCTGCTCCGGCAACACAACCTGAAGGTCAACCTGCCCAAGAAAAGCCCGTCCTCGGGCACGCCCCAGACCGCGGCCCCCGCCTCCGCCACCCCTACCTCCACCCCCTCCCCTTCCAGATAGGCTGATTATGGACAAAAACTATTCCCCCTTCACGCCCTTGGTCATCGTACTGGCCGCCCTTGTGCTGTTTTCCTCCTTCGATCTTTTCGTGACCCTGCGTCAGCGCAGCGCCCTTGGCGCCCAGTGGTCGCAGATGGTGAAAGTCCTCCCGGAAGCGCAACGGATCAACCAGACCATGATCAGCATCAGCCGCGACCTCATCGCCCTGGCCCCCCGCAGCCCCGGCGCCAAGCGCCTGGTGGAAGACTTCAAGATCCAGGCCGTACGCCCGTCCGCTCCCGACAAAAAAGAGAAGTAGTCCTCCGCCTCAGGGCTGGGGCTTGGTGGCCCGGACCAGGTAGGTCACCCGGTGGACGCCTTGGAGGTAACCGAAATCTTCCGCGTTGAGATTTTCCCTCGCCCGCAGGGCCGAGGTGTTCTGGTTGAGCTGCGGAATGAGCGACATGGCCACGCTCATGGTCAGACTGTTGGCCTCGGCATTGGCCACCGGTTCCGGAGTCTGGGGATAGCGGATGATTTTCAAGGCCCCGGCTTCCTCGGCCGACACCGTGCCGACCGACTTGCCTGTTGTATCCATCAATTCCACCGTGCCCTCGGCGATCCACACATCGGTCACCGTGGGCAGGGCCACGGCCACAAAATCCGTGCCCCGGGCCGCGGCGATGGCCTGGGGGGTTTGGACCTGGTAGTCGACATTCTTGTTGAACGAACGGATCTTGTTGAAAACCGCGCCCGACTTGAGGTTGATGCGCACCTTCTCCACCCCTGTTCCGGCGGGTGCTTCCAAACTGAGCGTGC
Organism: Candidatus Methylacidiphilales bacterium; assembly: GCA_033875315.1. Taxonomy (NCBI): domain Bacteria; kingdom Pseudomonadati; phylum Verrucomicrobiota; class Methylacidiphilae; order Methylacidiphilales; species Methylacidiphilales bacterium. The sequence goes on along the minus strand of JANRJG010000007.1, from coordinate 3,539 downwards.
CCACGCTGCCGGCGATGAAACGCGCTGCGGAACGCTCGCCGATCGTGACCCCGGCCTGGCTATCCGGGCCACAACGAAGGGTACTGCCGGCAGGCAAAACCGTGCCAACGGTAACCGGAGAAAACTTTGCCGGGTCTGTGGGTGGAGCCGCTTCCACCGTTCCGGCCACCAAGGCCACCCGGATTTCCCCGGGATTCTGGGGGGCCCGGACCGGTTCGATCCATTCCGCCACCACTTCCAGGAACAATTCCGCCTTGTCCCGGGCGGCATCCTTGCGCACCAGATAGCGGTCCCCCACCCGCACGAAATCCCCCGGACGGACAATCACCGCCCCCGGCGAAACCACCCGCACGTCGGGTTCCAGGAAGGCCTTGAACGGTGTGGCGGCCTGATAAGCGACGAGATCGTCCGCCGTTTGCGCATGGGAATGGGAAATGGGGAGGGAGGCCGCAAGCAAGCCAAGGAAAAGGAAGAGGGGCCAATGAACGGAAGTGGATGTTCTCATATGCTCTAGGATGCACCAGATTGAAAAATAATCCAATGAACCAGAAATAAATCACTCCGCCGGGACGTCCGGGACCGTGGCCGGGCGACCGTTGTCGCGTGGGCCAAGCTTGAGGATGAATGGCCCGGCCGCGAGCACCCAATCCTCAGGCCCGGGATAGGCCGCGGCCCCGTCCTCGAAACACGACCGCAACATGTCGGTATCAATGATCCCCGGGTTCAGGGCCACTGCGGCCATGCCAGCCGGCAATTCCTGGGCCAGGGCCGCGGTCAATCCCTCCACCGCCCACTTGCTGGCACAATAAGGCGCCACCTGGGGCGCGGCGGACCGACCCCAGCCGGAACTGAAATTGACCACCACCCCGCGACCCCGGGCCACCATCGCCGGTAGAAAATGGCGGAGCACGCGGGCCATGCCGTTGACATTGATGTCAATGAGGGCTTCAAATTCCGGGCCCGGCACCTGCCACAGGGGGGCGGAAGTGTTGATGACGGCGGCGTTGTTGATCAGGAGATCCGGGGGGCCATAGTTTTCCAGCACCTGCCCGGCCCATCGGGTGATCGAGGATTCCTCCCGGAGGTCCACCGCCATGAAGTCGTGGGGGGTCGGATGGGCCTCGCTCAAAGCGGCCAGCGCCCGTGCATCGCGGCCGCACCCCAGAACCGTGTGGCCTTCCCCCGCAAAAAAATCGACCAGTGCACGTCCGCAGCCGCGGGTGGCCCCGGTGAGGGCGATGACTTTTTTGGCCATGGCCCCATCTTCTCCCGTCCCCACCCGCATGTCCAGTGGACGATCGCCCGGCTTTCCCGGAAGTCCCCCCGTTTATTGGAAAGTGACAAGGCCTCGCCTCCGGGTTTATGCTCAACACCTTACACACGCATGAAACAGTCCCTCCGTAGCCTGCTGGCCGTCGGTTTTATGGTCCTCGTCGGTGCCTGTGCCCATCAACAGATCCCGCCTACGGAAGGCCAGGCGGGTTCCACCCAGAATGGCACCTCGGACACCCAAGCCGCTCCCCCTCTTTCCACTGCCGCTCCCCTTCCTTCCGCTCCAACTGTCGCCGATCCCTCGGGCAAACCGGCTTTGCTCTTGCAGCTTTCCGCGCCGGAATCCGCCGAACGTGGCTCCGACATCCCCCTGACCTTGACGGCAACCAACCCGGGCGGGGTCGCCCTGAACCATGTCCGGATCGAAGCGGGCAAGGGCAACGACGCCGTCCTGCCGGGCAACGGAAAAGGGGAACCCCTCCACGTGGGCCCTCTGGCCCCGGGCGAAACACGCGTGATCTCCTGCACCATCCGGAGTGCCAAACTGGGTCCGCTCGCCCTGGCCGTTCGTGCCCTCAGCAATGAATGCCGCTCGGAAGACGTGCGCACCCAAATCCGCGTGGTCGGGCCCGCACTCAAGGCCCGCATCACCGCGCCCGCCTCCACCACCCGGGGCGGCCCCCTCAGTTACGAGATCACGGTCACCAACGAGGGCGAGGGCAAGGCTGTCGGCGTCGTCCTGACCAGTCCGCTCACTTCCGGGTGCACCTTCGTCTCCGCCTCCCATGGCGGGAAGTTGGTGAAAAACCTCATCACCTGGCCCGCCGTGGACATGGGACCCAACACCACCACTTCCGTGCGGGTCGAGGTCCGCCCGGCCAACACCCGGACCGTCCGCACCGAGGCTTCCGTGCGCGATGCCGCATCGGTCACCGCCAGCGCCTCGGCCCAAACTGCGGTCACCGGCCTGTCCGCCCTCTTGCTCGAAGTCACCGACGCCCCGGATCCCATCGAGGTCGGGGGCACCACCGCCTACACCATCCGCGCCACCAACCAGGGCTCGGCCCCGGACCAAAACATCACCCTCGTCTGCACCCTCGAGGACAACGAAATGTTTGTCTCGGCCGGCGGGGCCACCACAGCCACGAGCAATGGCGGGGTCATCACGTTTTCCCCCTTGCCCACCCTGGAAGCCGGGGCCACCGCCATTTGGAAAGTCACGGTCAAGGGAGCCAAGGCCAGCGACAGCCGTTTCAAGGTCTCGCTGACCTCCACCGCCCTTGTCCGTCCGGTTGAAGAAACCGAGTCGACCAAAATCTACTGATCCCGGTTGTCTCCGGCGCCCGCCCCGTTATGCTCGCGGACGCATGAAGAAATACCTCGCAGAATTCATCGGAACCTTCTTCCTCGTCTCCACCGTCGGACACACCGTGATCCACGGAGGAGAAGGGGTCATCCCTCCCCTTGCCATCGGCTCGATCCTGATGGTGATGATCTTCGCGCTCGGCCACGTCTCGGGCGCGCACTTCAATCCGGCTGTCACCCTGGCCGTTTGGATGCGGGGCAAATGTCCGGCTTCCGATGTCCCCGGCTACCTGGCCGGGCAGTTCCTCGGCGCCCTGGCCGCGGCTTTTGTCGTGGGCTACATGAAAGGCTGCCCCGGCGATATCGAACCGATCGTCTTTGCCAATGGCCCGTTCATCCCCCTGCTGGCGGAATTTTTCGGGGCTTTCGCCATCGCCTTCGTGGTCCTGAATGTGGCCACGACCAAGGCCAATGCGGGCAATTCCTTCTACGGACTGGCCATCGGCTTCACCGTCGTGGCCTGCGCCTTCGCCCTCGGCGGCTATTCCGGCGGCGCCTTCAATCCGGCCGTGGCCCTCGGCATCACCACCCTGGGACTGAACAGCTTCGCCAACATCTGGATCCATCTGGTGGGCGGGTTTGCCGGTGGCGCGGTCGCCGCCCTGGCCTTCGGCTTCCTCAGCCCCGGGGACAAGGCTTCCTGATCCGAAACCCATCAAAGCCCGTCCAATCAAAAGCCCCGGTCCTCCGGGGCTTTTTGTTGAGCGGCTCTCCAATTCAATCAGCAACGCGTTTTCGTGCTGACGGGAACGGAGGCACGCGCGCTAGAGCAATTCCGGATTAGATAGGCACAATAGACTGTACAATCCCTGTCCGATGCCGTACCAAACTGGGGATGAACCCATTGAGTGCAGATTTAAGGAAGCGGATCATTGCAGCGCGTAAAAAAGGCCACCGTATCG
>JANRJG010000006.1 GCA_033875315.1 Candidatus Methylacidiphilales bacterium | reverse complement strand
CGATACGGTGGCCTTTTTTACGCGCTGCAATGATCCGCTTCCTTAAATCTGCACTCAATGGGTTCATCCCCAGTTTGGTACGGCATCGGACAGGGATTGTACAGTCTATTGTGCCTATCTAATCCGGAATTGCTCTAGCGCTCCAGGCGTTGCTGCAGGGTTTTTTCCATGAGTTGTCCCGCCAAACCCTGGGTCAGGCGATCCAGCGCGGAAATCGCCGCCTTGATTTCAGACAACGTTGCGGTTCCGAGAATGGATTCCAACTGTTCCGCCCCCCGCAGAACGTCCTGGCGCAATGAAGGCTCCACCTCTTGGCCCAGGGCATCCAGAGCACTCCGGGCCGCTTTGGCCAGACGCTGCGCCTTGAGGCGGGTTTCGATCAACTGGCGTTCGGTCATGTCTTCAAAGGCATGCTCAACCGATTCCGCGACCATTTTTTCCACAGTGTCATCGGAAACATCCACCGCGGATTGGAGTTCCAACCGGCGCTCGACGCCGGTGGTGACATCGCGTGTCAGGACATGGAGGATGCCATCGGCATCAATCTCAAATTGAACCCCGACCCGTGCCCGGCCCCTGGGGGCGGGTTCGAAAGGCAATTCGAGCGAACCGAGGGAAAAGTTGTCCTTGGCCAGTTCGCGTTCCCCCTGGAGGACATGAATGTGCATCAGCGACTGGCCATCGACGGCGTTGGTGAACAATTCCCCTGCCTTGACCGGAATGGAGCTGTTGCGCGGGATGAGCACATTCATCAACCCTCCGAATGATTCGAGGCCCAGAGAAAGAGGGGTGACGTCCAAAAGCACGAGCTCCTGCAAACTTCCGGAGAGGATGCCAGCCTGGAGCACCGCACCCATCGCCACCGCTTCGTCCGGATCGGCGGAGACATCGGGTTCCCGGCCGAAGAGAGCCGCCACCAGTTCCCTCACACACGGCATGCGGGTCTGTCCGCCCACCAGCACCACTTCGTCGATTTGCGCGGGCGCCAGTTTGGCATCCTGAAGGCAGCGGAGGCAGTGGGCACGGATGCGTTCGAGGAACGGTGCGGCCATTTGCTCCAGCAAGTCCCGGCTCACCCCGAACGAAGCCCCCGCGCTCAGGTCAAGGAAGGGAAATTCCGCGCTGGTTTCAAGTTCGCGCGACAGGCGGATCTTGACCTCCTCCGCACCGGCCAATAGTCGGGTCCGCGAAAGCACATCCGCACAAGCCACGCCCTGCCGCGTCAACCCGTCTTCCAGCCACGCTGCCAGAGTCCGGTCAATGTCGTCGCCACCCAGCCGGGTGTCGCCATGGGTGGCCAGAACTTGGAACACGCCATCGGTCAGTTGCAAAAGGGAAAGATCGAACGTTCCACCACCGAAGTCGAAGACGGCAACGCATCCCTTGCGCCGTCGACGGTCGAGGCCGTAGGCCAAAGCCGCGGCGGTGGGCTCGTTCAATATGCGCTCGATCCGCAATCCGGCCCGCTCGCCCGCCTCCCGCGTGGCCTGGCGCTGGGCGTCGTTGAAATAGGCCGGCACCGTGATGACCGCACGATGGGCACCATGACCCAGATAGGCTTCGGCCCGTTCCTTGAGGCGCAGCAGAATCAGGGCGGATATTTCCGGCGGGCTCCACACCCGTGATCCCTGGCGCACCACCACCCTCCCCTGCCCGTCTGCCTCCAGGGGATAGGGCACCTCGGCCTCGGCCGTGGTGAGGGAATCCAGGCGTCGACCCATGAAGCGCTTGACGGAAGTTACCGTACGTGCCGGATGCACCAATCGGGCGCGCAGGGCTTCGATACCCACGGCGGCCACCTCCCCGTTCTCGTCAAAGGATACGGCCGAGGGCAGCAGCTTCCGGCCATCCGGGCCGGGGATGATGAAGGGAAAACCGGAATCCACCACACCCACCAAGGAATGCGTCGTGCCCAGGTCGATGCCCAGAATCACGTCCGCACTCATGCCAGGGTCTCCGAAAGCCGGAAGGCCTGTTCGTCAATCTGCTCGGTCCAACGATCCAGGAATCCAAGCACCAGCGCGATCTCGGCCAGCGCCCGGTTGTCGGGACGTCCCTCTACCCAGGCGGCATCCACTTCGCGCAGGCGTTGTTCCCATTCTCCGCGCAGGGACAGAATTTTCTGGCGCAGCGCCTGGAGATCGTCGAAGAGGGCCAGTCCCGCGGGCATCAGGCCCGCCTTCTCCAGCGCCGACTCGGCCCCGGCGTGCGATCGCAACTGCGCGCGCACCCGGCCCAACGTCTCGGCCACCGGGCCGAATAGATCTCCTAGGGTACCCGGCAAGGCCGCCTGCGTTGAAGCTGATCCTTCCCCCGTGCAGTCGATGAGATGAAGGAGTCGTGATCGGTCCCGGGAAAGGATTTCACGTGCCTGGTTGACTTCGCGAACCCGCTCACTGGATCCGGTGGGATTCGCATCCGGATGGTCACGGGCGACCGCTCGGAGATGTGCCTCCTTCAGGACTTCGGGATCGATCAGGGGACGCGCTTCCAGTCCCAGAATGGCAAAGGCATTCATTCCGGAACCGGTCAGGCGCTGAAACTCTCGCCGCAGGAACAATGCGCACTGGCGTTGGGATTCGTGACCTTGAATCCCCCCTTCTGCAGATCGTCGCTGAAATCAATCTCGGACCCCGAAACAAAAAGGGCGCTTTTGGGGTCGACCACGATGTTGACCTCGCGCGACCGGACGAGGATGTCGCGCGACACCGGACCATCGATCAGATCCATCTTGTATTGCAGACCGGAACAACCACCGCCAATCACCGAAACCCGAAGCGCCCCTTGGGGACGTTTCTGCCGAGTCAGCAGTGCGGCCAGCCGCTCGGCGGCTTTTTCAGTCAGACGGACAAGCTTTTCGTTGCCCAGTTTATAGGGCAAGGGATCAGCAACCTGGGACATGGGGAGAAGATAGCGCGGAATTCCGTGGGCAAAAGCCCGGAAAATCAACGTGCCGAGGAAACCGGGCTTCCGGGGACGGGGCCGAGCACCGGGGCCACCAGATCCGCCAGCGGTTGTTGCCAGAAACCCAGAATGACCAAGAGGGCCGCCAGAACCACCACCAAGAGGCGGGATGAGGGTCGCACCGGAACCGGAGCGGCATCGCGCATGGGTTCATTCCAAAACATGGAGCGAACCGGGCCAAGGTAGAAGTATAGTCCAGCCACCGCTCCGATGATCGCCGGGATCAGCAGCCAGTTGTTGCCGGGAACCGTGGCCGATCCCGGCAGCCAGATGGCGGCAAAAATCCCCAGCTTGCCCAAAAAACCGGCCAACGGAGGAATGCCGGCCAATGAAACCAGGGCCACGGTCAATCCCGTTGCCAGCAACGGAGACCGACGGTATAGACCGGCCAACTGGGGAATATCCTCGCTGGCGCCATCGCGCGCCAACAGCACCAGGATGAAAAAGGCCAACAGTGTGGCGATGAGGTAAACACCAAGGTAGACCAGCACCGCCTGCACACCGGGTGCACTGAGGCAACTCAATCCCATGAGAATGAATCCGGCGTTGCCAATGCTGGAGTAACCCAGCATGCGCTTGAGATTTCGCTGGGGCATCGCCGCCAAGTTGCCCAACAACACGGTCAAGGCACCGAGCACGGCCAGAGTGCCCGCGATGTAGGGATACATCTTGTTGTTCATGAACCCGCCAAAGGCGAAGAGCCGCAGAAAGGCCACCACACCCGCGGCTTTCGAGGCCACGGAAAGGAAAGCAGAGACAGGAGCCGGGGCTCCTTGGTAGACATCCGGAGCCCAGGCATGGAAGGGAACCGCCGCCACTTTGAATCCGAGGGCCGAAAGCACCAGCAACATCCCCAGCATCAGGGCCGGCGTCAACGGTTGGGTGACCAGATAAACCTCCAGCGCCTTGAACGAAGTCCCCCCGACCGTGCCGAAAATGAAAGCGATCCCATAAACGAGGAACCCGGTCGAGAGGGCTCCCACCACCAGATACTTGGTCCCCGCTTCCAACGAGGCCGCACGATCGCGCTGGTAGGCCACCAGGACGTAAAAAGAAACAGTGATCAACTCCAGGGCCACGAAGAGGGTCATGAAATCCCGGGCCGAGGCGAGAAGCAGCATGCCGACCGTGGTGAAAAGTGGCAGGATCAGGAATTCATGTCGGGCGATGGGCAGCTGGGCCGCGTGTTCCCGGGCCATCCAAACCACCAGGAAGGTCGAGACCAGGAAGAAGCGCTTGAAGAAGATGGCAAGCGCATCGACGGTGTAGAAGGGGCTGATCGCACCGGGGACCGCTTCGACCCCGGGAAGCAGAAGGGGCTGCAACCAGGTTCCAGCCAACACCAGGCCGATTCCCAGCAGGGCCATCAGGGCCACTTCATCCAGCGTGATCTCGCGGCGGCAGCATTCCACCACCAGGAGGAAAATGGCCCAGAGGGTCAGTTGGACTTCGGGGAGCAGAAGAAGCGAGGTCATTTGAGCAGGGCCTCCAGGGAAGGCTGGAGATTGTGAATGAGAAGCCCGGGCCAGATCCCCAACGCCAGCAGGGCCGCCGCCAGCACCGCATACGGCCAGGTCCGGCCGGTGGCCCGGATGTCCAAAACATCAGGGGCGGATGAAGATTCACCGTAAAACGTATGGCGAACCGCCCGCAGCATGTAGATCGCCGAAATCACCAGTCCGAAGAGCATGACCACGACGTAAGGGGTGAAGTTTTTCCAAGTGCCGAAGAAGATCATGATTTCCCCGGAAAAATTGGCCAGACCGGGGACACCGATCGAAGCCAGTGCGCCCAGGATGAAAAGGAAGGCCAGAACCGGGGTCCGCGAGGCCAGACCGCCCATGTCCTTGAAAAGTGTGGAACCGATGCGTTCACGAACTTCGGCCAGGGTGCCGAACAAGAGCGCCGCGCTCAACCCATGACCCACCATGAGCAAGACCATGCCAGTCAAACCGACCATGGCGAGGTCACGCGGCGCGGTGGCGGCAAGCAGACCGAGGAAAAGATAACCCATGTGCATGACGCTCGAATAACCGAGGGTCAGCGACAGGTCTTTTTGGGCGATCGTGACCCAACCGATGTACAGCACATTGCCCAGGGCAAGCGCCAGAACCAAGGGAGCGAGATCATGCATCCCAGCAGGCAGGAAAGGAACGGCCAAGCGCAAGAGAAGGTAAAGGCCGAACTTCTTCAACACACCCGCATGCAGCATGGCCGTCGGCGCCGGGGCGGCGGCATATCCCTTCGGTGCCCAACTGTGCAAGGGCCAGATCGAAACCAGTGCACCGCATCCAATGAACAGGAGAAGGAAGATGCCCTGCTGGGCCACGGGCTTGAGGGTTTTCGGCCCGACCTGCCCATACAAATCCCGCAGATCCAGGCTGCGCAGACCTTCGGGCAGGGCAAAGTAGTAGGCCAGGATGGCCACCAACAGCACCAAACTCGCCCCACCGAGATAAAGCGTCATCTGGTTGGCGGCAAACTTGCGGTCGTGGCTGCCCCAGATGCCGATCATCAGGAACGTCGGAATCAGCGCCACTTCATGGAACACGTAGATAAAAAACAGGTCGAGCGAAAGGAAAGCCCCGAACGCACCCAGACTGATCAGGTTCAGGCAGATGAAGAATTCCCGTTCGCGCCGGACGTCAGCGGGTGAAGCGCCAACGGCTGCCAGCGATACCAGCGCCTTGAGCAGCAGCATGGCCAGGCTGATCCCGTCCACCCCCAACACAAAGGTGATGGGAAAAAAGTAAGCCAGGTGAAGCGGCGCGGTCTCGAAGACCATCTGGTAGCCTCCGCGGACCACATCGTAGCCCCCGCAAAGGGCCAGGGTCAGTCCCAAGTTGGCCAAGCCGGTCAAGACGGACAGGCGACGGGCAGGCTGGCCGGCCAGAATGCCCGCACAGGCCAGCAGGGGGAGGAAAAGAATGAGGAGAGGAATGAGATTCATGGGAACGGCCGGATGAGGAGGCAATAGCAAAGAATGGCGATGCCCAGGACAAACAAGACCACATAGGCCTGCACGTTGCCCCCTTGAAACAAGCGGAGGATTTCGCCGCTGAACGTGGCAAAGGCAGAGGAACCCCGCACCAGAAGGCCCCCGATGATCCATTGATCGAACCAGGACGCGGCGCGGCTCAACGCATCATGGGGCCGCACAACAAGGAATCCGTATATTTCATCGCTGTAAAACTTGTTGCGCAGGATGGACAACGAAAACGGCTCCTCGGTGCGGCTGCGATAAAACCCGAACCCGGCCGCGGCGGCTAGGACAAAAGCCGACACGGAAAGGATCATCACGACATGGCTTCCCTCCGCGTGTGTGGCATGTTCACCTGCCGGAGCCAACAGGGCCGGAATGCCGAGGTATCCCCCAGCCACAGACAGAACGGCCAGGATGACCAGCGGGGCGGTCATGACGGCGGGTGATTCATGCGCATGACCGGCCGCTTCGCTGCGCGCATGACCGAGGAAGGCCACCGTCCAGAGACGGAACATGTAAAAGGCCGTCAGAGCCGCGGTGAACAAGAGGGCATAGAATACATAGGCCTGGTGACCATGCGCCGCGGCCAGTATGGCCTCCTTGCTGAAGAAACCCGCCAACAATGGACAACCGGTCAACGCCAAAGTTCCCAGCGTGAAGGTGGCAAAAGTCAGCGGCATTTTCTTGCCCAAACCGCCCATCTTCCAGATGTCCTGTTCGTGGTGGACGGCGTGGATCACCGAACCCGCACCAAGGAACAACAGGGCCTTGAAGAAGGCGTGGGTTGCCAGATGGAACAAGGCCGCCTGCCAAGCCCCGATGCCCACTGCGGCCACCATGTAGCCCAGCTGGGAAAGGGTTGAATAGGCCAGGATGCGCTTGATGTCATTCTGCTGGAGTGCGATCAGGGCGGCAAAGACCGCGGTCACCGTGCCGGTCAGGGTGATCACCGACAGCACGTCATGGTTGAGCTCGAGAATGAAAAACACCCGGGCCAGCATGTACACGCCGGCTGCCACCATGGTGGCGGCGTGGATCAGGGCCGATACCGGCGTCGGACCCTCCATCGCGTCAGGCAACCAGACATGGAGCGGGAACTGGGCGGATTTCCCCACACAACCCAGAAACAAACCGATACCCGCCAAAACCACCCAATCGGCATTCGCACCCGCCGAGGCCAGACCGGCTTCGGTCAGTGCCTGCAAACGGTGGAAATCTACCGTCCCCCAGATCGCCCAAACGGTGAGGATGCCGATCATGAAACCGAAGTCGCCCAGCCGGTTGACAATGAATGCCTTTTTCGCGGCCTCGGCCGCCGCCGGACGATGGAACCAGAAGCCGATCAAAAGGTAGGAAGCAAGCCCGACCAACTCCCAGAAAATGAACATCATGACCAGGTTGTCGGCCAGGACAATGCCCAGCATGGCGAACATGAAAAACGAAAGCTGGGCGAAGAACCGGGCCATCGAGGGGTCATCCTTCATGTATCCCAGCGAGAAGATATGGATCAACAGACCGACACCGGTGACAATCAGGAGCATCAGGCGAGAAAGCGGGTCGCTGATGCCACCCAGGGTGACGCGCAGGGCCCCGATGTTGATCCATTCGACCGCGCCGAAGGGAAGGCCATCGGGGTTGATGAAGACCCAGACCGAGGCGGCAAACGAAACCGCACAGGCGAGGACTGAGATACCCACCGCCACACTGCGGACGGAACGGAAGGCCAGCCCGGCGAGAACCGCGGCCAACAGGGGCGTGAGGAGGATGATCCAATTCATGGGGTCAAAATTTCAGACTGGCGAGGTCGTGCACGTTGGTGGTCTGGCGCAGCCGGAAGAGCGCCACGATCAGGGCCAGCCCCACCGCCACCTCGGCAGCGGCAACGGTGATGATGAAAAAAACCATGATATGGCCTTCAAGCAGGGGCTGGGTGTTGAACCGGCTGAAGGCGACCAGGGCCAGATTGGCCGCGTTCAGCATCAACTCCAGACACATGTAGATGACCAGGATGTTGCGCCGGATGATCACACCCGATACCCCGATCATGAACAGGATGCCGCTGAGCGCCAGGTAGTGGTTCAGGGTGATTTCGGTGAAAGCACTCATCTCACTTGCTCCCCCTCATGCTCAGAATGACCACGCCCAGGGTGGCGACCAAAAGCAGGACCGCCGTGGCCTCGAAGGGCAGCAGGTATTTCTCAAACAGCAGAAGGCCCACATGGCGCGCGTCGGCAATTCCCCCCGCAGTTCCCCATTTCAGGATGATTCCGCCGGCAGGCAGACTGTCCAATACGCGGTGGAAGAAGGTGGCGAAGACCAAAGAAAGCACCGCCACCATAGAAACCTTGCCCCAAGGAAAAGGCCGGGCTTCCTCGGCCTTCAGGTCCAAAAGCATGATGATGAAGAGAAACAAGACCATCACCGCCCCCGCGTAAACAATGACCTGCACCATCGCGAGAAAAAAGGCCTCCAGCGTGACGAAGAGCGCGGCCAGAAAAACAAAGGTGGAAACCAGGGAGAGGGCACAGGCCACCGGATTTCGGTTCAGAATGACCGACACCGCACCCCCCACCAGCCCGAGGGCGAAAATCCAGAAAAAGAACGCTTCCATACAGCTTGGGACGGTTGATTACGCTGCGAAACTAATGAGTGCGCCCCGGGGGTCAACTTCTTTTAATAAGGCCCGGACAAACCCCGGGTTTCCACCGGATTCAACGTAGACTGCCCCGCTCACTTGCCCGCCCACTTTTTGATCGGACGATTCAGTTCGCCGCCCATCTCGTACAAACGCGCCTTGTTATTGACCATGCTTTCCCGGTCATATCCTACTTTGATCGGGAAACGACGTTGCAGGAAAATGGCTTCTTCCGGGCAAACTTCCTCACAGAGACCGCAGTAAATGCAACGCAGCATGTCGATGTCGAACTCCTTCGGCGCCTTTTCAACCTTGGCATGAACCGACCCGAGGGGGATTTCGCCCGGGATGATACGGATGGCCCTCGGAGGACAGACAAACTCACACAATTGGCAACTGACGCACTTTTCCCGCCCCTCTTCATCCTTCACCAGTGCCGGTGCTCCCCGATATCCCTCGGGCATCGGCCATTGTTCTTCCGGGTACTGCATCGTGACCATCCCGCTCTCGGGCATGTCCATGAGGGAACGCGGTCCTTGCCGGTGCCCGAACCCGGCCAACTGGGCCGCCGTCCGCCGCAGGTGCTTCAGCGTGATCAGCAGCCCGCCCACAATCGCCGGAAGATACAAACGCTCATACCAACTCAGTTCAGGGCGGGTGACATACATAGTGTGCCGGAACTCTACGCCAAGGAACCCACCCTGCAATAGCGAACGTGCGAATCCCCAAGGAAAAAAGTTCACCCCCAATTAATTCCTTCCATCAGCATGAAAGCTGCTTCAAATTCCGCCTTGGTGGCATCCCACGAACCCGAACGTTTTTTCCAGCACCTCGGCCCCACGGCCCTGGGCCAGACCGAATTTGCCGACCCCAGACAGGGGCTGCTCGACCATGTACGTCCGGTTTGGAACGCGGTCTGCCAGTTCAGCCCATCCGACCTCAGGGCGCGACAGTCCCGCATCCAGGCGATTTCCTTCGAATTGGGCCTTTCCACCCACGCCTCACCCGCACCCCAGGTCGATGACACCCATTGGCAACTCGACCTCCTGCCCCGGATCATCGATCCCCTGGAATGGGCCGAACTCGAAAAGGGCCTGATCCAACGGGCCAGAGCCTTCAATCTTTTCATCGCCGATGTGTACGGCCGGCAGAATATCCTCCACGATCGCGTGATCGCCCCGGGCCTGGTCTTCGATGACCCCGCCTACCATTGGGAATGCCTCGGCCTCCCCAACCCCACCGGTCATTTCCTCGTCAATGGAGCCGTCGATCTGGTCCGTGACCTCGGTGGCCGCTGGTTTGCCACGCAAAACCATTTCTCCACCCCGGTCGGTGCGTCCTTCGCCATCCAATACCGCCGCACCCTCACCCAGGCCTTTCCGGAAATATTCCAAGCCACCGACATCCGGCCGGTCTCTTCTTACTCCACCGACCTCGTCGAGGCCCTTTCCAATCTCTCCACCGAAGCCGCTCCCCATGTGGTCATGCTCGCCCTCGGCGGATCACCGGATGCCTGGTTTGAGGAAAGCTTCCTGGCCCGACGCATGGGCGTGGCCATGGTCAAACCCGCCGACCTGTTGGTGCGCGGCGATCGCGTTTTCCTCAAAACCATCGCCGGACTGGAAAAAATCGACGTCATCTACCGCCGGGTCGAAAGCGCCTCCGTCGACCCCATCGCCTTCGGCGCCCGGGGCGCGCGCGGGATCCCCGGTCTCGTCAATTGCGTCCGCAAGGGCACCGTCATCATCGCCAACGCCCTCGGCAGCGGCATCGCCGACAACAAGGCCCTCCTCCCCCACTCCGACACCATCATCCGTTACTACCTCAACGAGGAACCGCTCCTCCGCACCGTCACCACCTACCACTGTGCCGACCGCGACCAGCGCGAATATGTCCGGGACAACCTCGAGGATATCCTGCTCAAGCCCATCCACCGCGAGCGCGAGGTGCACGGTCTCCTGCAAAGCCACAAATCCGGTGAATACCGCGAGCAAATGATCCGCCTGCTCAACGAACAACCCGAACTCGTCGTGGCCCAACCCTTCGTCGACGCCTCTTCCCTGCCCCGTTTCGAAAACGGACGTTTCGTGACCCGCCCGGCTTATCTCCGGGCGTTTGTTGTGCTCGGCGACTCCCCCTCGGTCATGCCGGGCGGTCTGACCCGCCAGGCCCTCGACCACGATCCCTTCACCCGCATCGCCGACTTGGTCGGTGGGGCCAAGGACACCTGGATTCCAGCCGGGCAAGCCGGGTCGGGCACCCGCCGGATCGCCCGCCGTCGCCGCCCCGCCACCAAGGTCCGTGAATTCCGCATCGGCAGCCGCGTCGCCGAAAGCCTCTACTGGATGGGCCGCTACGGTGAACGCGCCGAACACACCGCGCGCATGGTGCGGGTGATGGAGGAAGTCGGTTGGACCCAGCTCAACCGCCGCGACAAACTCAACATCTGGCCCCTCTGGCAGGCCGTGGCCGCCTCGACAGGACGCGAGGACGTTCTCAAGATCACCTCCCCTCCCTCCCAGATCCAAGACCTCAGCCAGCGCCTGGTCGCTGACCAGGAAGATCCCGCTTCGCTCTTCAGTTGCATCCGCCTGGCCCATGCCAACGCCTCGGGCATCCGGGAATTCATCACCCCCGAAGTCTGGATCATTTACAACCGCTTCATCACCACCCTCGACCGCTCGACCTCACAGAACGCCTCCACCCTGCGCGGGCACACCCTCGACCTCTGCCAGTACACCATCGACGAATGCTCCTGCCTCTACGGCAGTTTTGCCCGCACCATGCCACACGACGACGGCTGGCAGTTCTACCGCCTCGGACTGCTGCTCGAGCGGGCCATCAGCACCACCACCGTGCTCGACATCGTGCTTGCCAGCGCCCTCGAACACGCCGACCCGGCCAGCCCGACCGACCCTGACCTCACCACTCTTTTGCGCCTGCTCGGCTCACTCGACGCCTACCAGCGCGAGTACCGCGCCCGCACCCTGATGGGACCCGTGGCCGAACTGCTCTGGAAAAACCGCGAGACCCCCAGCTCTGTCGCCTTCTGCCTCCGCCATGCGGTCTCGGCCTTGCACGAACTGCTGGGCGGCATGCGCACCGAGTACCGCAAGCCCCTGGTCCTGGCCGAACGCATCGGCAAATCCCTCGCAGGCCAGCGCTCGTCCTCCCTCTTCCCCGACGCCTCGACCGAAAGTGACATGCCCGAGTCCAGCTCCGCCGCCCAACTGGAAGTCATGCGTTCGCGCTTCGAAAAATACAGTGGAAGGCTCAAAGCACAGCTCGCCCTGCTGCACGAACAAATCGAGGACACCTTCCTCAGCCACCAAATCCCCCGGGGCCGGAGCTGAACCAAACCACTTACCCGCCATGCGCTTCCGCATCACCCACCAAACCGAATACCATTACCGGGTCCCCGCCTCGGAATCCTATGGGGAATTGCGCGTCAACCCTTCGACCAACTTCCACCAGCGGGTGATCAAACGACGGCTGGAAGTCCACCCCGCCACCCGCATCCAGAACTACACCGACCATTTCGGCAACCATGTCGAGTTCTTCTCCATTCCCTTCCGCCACAACCGCCTGGTGGTGCGTTCCCATGCCGAGGTCGAAACCTCCGCCGTGACCCCGCCTGAAAATGTGCTCGACGTCGCCGTGGCCGAGGCCCGCCAGATTCTCAACAGCCGCCTGCTGAAAATCTACCCTTTCCTCCAACCCTCGACCCATGTCCCGCTGCACAAGGTGCTGCTGCCCCTGAAGAAAAACTTCATCTGCGCGGACCAACCCCTCGGCGACACCCTCCTCCGGCTCAACCGTTGGATCTACGAAAATTTCAAATACAAACCCGGCACCACCGACGTCAGTACCCCGCTCGACGAAGTCATCCGCCTGCGGCGCGGTGTCTGCCAGGACTTCGCCCACCTCATGATCTCGATCCTACGCACCTATGGCATCCCGGCCCGTTACGTCAGCGGTTACATCGAATCGCATGACCCCACACAGAAGGACCCGGCCCTGGTGGGCGCCGCCGCCAGCCATGCCTGGGTCGAAGCCTGCCTCCCGGGCGGCTTTTGGTGGGGACTCGACCCCACCAACAACCAGACCGCGGGCGAACGTCATGTGCGAGTCGCGATCGGCCGCGACTATCACGACGTCGCCCCGCTCCGCGGCACCTACAAGGGGGCCCAGGATCAAAAGTTGGAAGTCATGGTCAGTGTCAAGCGCAGTGGGAATTAGTTAAAAGTTAAAAGTTTGAGGTTTGATGTTCTGGCTTCTCATGGCCAACCACTTAAAACTTAATTCTTAAAACTTAAATCTTCGTACATGCTCCTCGCCTTCCACAAGCCCTACGGCGTTCTGTCCCAATTCACCCCGGAACGCGGCTCATCCTGGCGGACGCTGGCCGACTTCCACCTTCCGCCAAATGTTTATCCTTTAGGCCGACTGGACGCCGACTCCGAGGGGCTTCTCCTCCTCTCCGATGAGCCCGGATTGAACACCCGCCTGCTCGACCCCAAGCACGCCCACCCCCGGACCTATTGGGCCCAAGTGGAAAACATCCCCACCGCGGAAACACTGGCCAGGCTAGCTGCCGGCGTACTGATCGCCGGCCATCAAACCCTCCCCTGCCAGGCCCGCTTGCTTGATCCTGCGCCGGTGGTCCCACCCAGGGTCCCGCCCATCCGTTTGCGCAAACACATCCCGGATGCCTGGATCGAACTGGTCCTGCACGAGGGAAAAAACCGCCAAGTCCGACGCATGACCGCCGCCGTCGGGCACCCCACCCTACGGTTGGTGCGGACTGCCATCGGGGCATATGGACTCTCCGGGCTCCTCCCGGGTGAATGGATCCCTCTCAAGGAGCAGGATCGCCTGAGGGTTTTCCAGTCGGCCCCTCATCCAGAGCCTTCCGGAGGGTCCCGAGAAGTTCTTCCGCAGTGAAAGGCTTGGGCAGGAAATGGGGCACCCCCAAAGAGGCTGCTTTCAAGGAGTCTTGATTCGAACACAACCCACTGGCGGCTACAATGCGGACATCGGGATTCATCCGTCGCAGGATCTGGATCAGGGTCGACCCATCCATCACCGGCATCATCATGTCGGTCAGGACCAGGTCGACCGACTCCCTTTGCGCGGCATAGAGGGCAATCGCTTCCGCACCATCCCGGGCCATGAGCACCTTGTATCCGAAGGCTTCGAGGGTCTGCCGGGCGATTTCGCGGACAGATACCTCGTCATCCACGAGTAAAACCATTTCCCCCCTGCCCCGGGAAAGAATGTTTGCGTGGAACTCCTGCGTTTTGTCGTTTTTTTCCGCCACGGCCGGCAAATAAACCCGGAAGGTCGTGCCTTTGCCCAATTCACTGTAAACCCGCATGAATCCTTCGTGGCTTTTGATGATCGCGGCGGAAGTGGAAAGACCGAGGCCTGTTCCCCGGCCCATTTCCTTGGTGGTAAAAAAAGGATCGAAGATCCGGTCGATGATCTCCGGGGGTATACCGGCCCCCGAATCCTCCACTTCCATCAAGACGTAAACCCCCGGCTTGGCATCCACATACTGACTGGTCTCTTTTTCGTCGAGCACGATGGTTTTGGCAGAAAGCACCAACTTCCCACCGTCGGGCATGGCGTCGCGGGCGTTCACACAAAGATTCAACAGGACTTGGTGGAGTTGGGTATTGTCGCCCCTTACCAACGGGAGCTTCTCCTCCACGCGCACGCTGGGAGAAATGTTTTTTGGGAATGTTTCCACTGCGAACCGGTGGATTTCCGTCAGGAGCTGGCCAAGTTGAACCGGCACCTGCTGACCCTCGACTCCGCGCCCGAAAAGCAGAACCTGCTTGACTATATCCGCTCCGCGCCGGGTGCTGTTGAGGATGGTGTCGAGGATCTTCAAACGCATGGGGTTGGTCTCACCTATCTTCAGCGTATCGATGGAGAGGAGGATGGGGGCGAGCATGTTGTTTAGATCATGGGCGATTCCGCCCGCCAGGGTTCCGATGCTCTCCATCCGCTGGGCTCGGAGGAACTGCCGTTCCAATTTGAGGTGCTCGGTGATGTCGGAATTGATGACGAGAACGGACTCGGGGCGCCCATCCGTGTCACGGAGCAGGGTCCAACTGGCATCAATATCCAAAATCCGTCCGTCTTTGGCCCGGTGTTTCACTTTCCCGCTCCAACTGCCCGCACGTACGAGTTCCTCGGTGGCCAAATCGAATCCCTCCCGATCTATCGGAATCAATTCGCGGGAACTCCGCCCAAGGACTTCCTCGGCCTTCCATCCGTAGATCCGCTCCGCCGCGGCGTTCCAAAAGCGGATGTTGTAGTCCATGTCGCGCACGAGGATGGCGTCATGGGCTTTGTCAATCAGTGCGGCCTGCCGGGCTATTTGGGTCTCCGACTGTTTGCGCTGGGTGATTTCACGCTGAACCGCGACAAAATGGGTGCACTTCCCAAGTAGGTCGAACAAGGGAATGATTTCCATTTCAATCCAATAGGTTTCACCGGACTTGTTGTAATTGATCAATTCCACGCGGACCGGAACTTTTTGTTCCAAGGCTTGGCGAATCCGCTTCCGTTCTGACGTGCTGGTCTGCTGCCCTTGGAGCATGCGCGGGCTGCGACCAAGGGCTTCCGCGGCCGTATAACCGGAGATGCGCTCAAAGGCGGGATTGACAAAAACGATCTTCGGACCTGGTTCATCCAGCATCTCGGCATCCGTGACAATCACTATATCCGTGAGATTCTCAACGGCATGGTTCAAGAGGCGGAGTCGAGTCTCTTGCAAACGCCTCTGGGTGATGTCCTGGAAAGCACCCACAAGGTAGATGGGGTGGTCCATATGCCTCACGACTTTGCCTTGGGCCCTTATCCAAATGGAGCGTCCCTTGGCCGTAACGAGAGGGAGTTCCAGATCCCATGGCGTTCCGTAAAGGATGCAATCATTTACCGCCTTTCGAATGACCGGACGAGCCTCTGGGGCATAAAAATCGATGGCCGTATCGATGTCGGGCCGATAACCGGGCTCCACTTCGTGGATCCGGCGAGTCTGCTCCGTCCATTCCAAACGCATGTCCTTCAAATCGATCCGCCAACCGCCCACCCCGGCCACTTCCCCCGTTTGTTCCAGAATCTGCCGCTGGATCAGGGCCTCGGTGTCGGCGGCTCGTTTTTCATTCCTCAGGCGCTTTTTTTCCAAAGCCGCCCGGACCGCAGTCCCCAACCGGCCCAAGCGGTCCTTCATGAGGTAGTCATCCGCACCAGAACGGATGGCTTCGACGGCATGCTCTTCACCCAGCGTTCCTGAAATGAGGATGAAGGGGACGTCACGCCCGCTCCGGGTTAGGAAATCCAAGGCCATGCGCCCGTCATAATCCGGTAAATTGTAATCCGCCAGGATGAGGTCCCAGGGTTCATTCAACGCCTGCTCGTAGGCCGCACCGCTAACCACCACCTTGATCTCCGGGGCGAATCCCGCGCGGCAGAGGGAATCCCGGTTCAGGTCCGCATCCACCCGGTTGTCCTCAAGCATCAGGACACGCAACGGAACAGGCGAATCTGGGGAAGCGGGATTCATGCGTCTTTCAGATCAGGGGATTTTGATTGACCAACAACCAGTAATGTCCCGCCTCGGCGACCGCGGCGGAAAAATTCTCAAAGTCCACAGGCTTGACGATGTAACTGTTCACTCCGAGGGAATAACTCTGGACCAGATCCCGCTCCTCGAGCGAAGACGTCATGATGACCACCGGGATCAGGCGGGTGCGATCATCCGCACGGATGGCTTTTAGTACCTCGAGCCCGTCCACTTTCGGGAGCTTGAGATCCAGCAAGATCACTTTGGGCACGACCGGGCCGCTGCGACCTGCGTAGGGGCCTTCTTGGAACAGCCAGTCCAGTGCCTCCTGCCCATCCTTGAGATGGACCACACTGTTCACGAGGTTTTTCTTTTTCAGGGTGCGGATGGTGATCTCCGCGTCCTGCGGACTGTCCTCCACGAGGAGAACGACGACTTCTCTGGAATCAGGCATGTTGGGGGTTTCCATCAGGGTGTTGGGGTAGGGTGAAAGAAAAAGCCGCGCCAACTCCGGGCTTTCCCTCGGCCGAAACCTGTCCGCCGTGGCGCGAAACAATCCGTTGCACAATGGCCAGGCCGACGCCCGTCCCCTCGAATTCATCCAGGGTGTGCAACCGCTGGAAGACACCGAAGAGCTTGTGGGTGAAGCGCGGGTCAAAACCCACCCCGTTATCTTCCACAACATACTTCAAAAAACCGTCCGACACCGACCCCCTGATGCGGATCAATACCTCTGGTCTATTGCGCGTGTACTTGATCGCATTATCGATCAAATTGGACCACACCTGCCTCAGGAGGATTCTGTCCCCCACTGCCGGAGGAAGATCACCCAGGTCAAATCCAACACCAGATCGCCCATGTACAGCCAGCTGTTCTTCAAAAACAGACTGGGCCATACCCCGCATATCCACTATTTGATGATTGATCTGTTGCCGGCCAATCCTGGAAAAATTCAAAAGTTCATCAATCAAAACTCCCATGCGTCGCGACTCCCCGGTGATGACGCCTGTGATGCGCATGGCTTCTGCGTCCAGTTTTGCAGCATAGTCCTCGGTGAGTATATGGGCATAGCTACTGACGGCACGAAGGGGGGCTCGAAGGTCGTGCGCCACCGAGTAAGCAAAGGCCTCAAGTTCCTTGTTGGCGGATTCCAACTCCACGGTGCGTTCCCGCACGCGTTTTTCCAGCTGATCATTCATTTGCTGGACAAGACGCTCCGCTTCCATGGCCGCGAGGGTGCGTTGGGCGCTGCGGGCCACCTCTCCGTTCAGCAGGAATACCGCCCACGATCCGAAACCAAGACAGCTCGCCACGCAGGCCAAAATGGCTGTGCTGGAAATCCGATAATCCCGCTTTGCCCGTCTTTCATGTTGCCTGACAGAATCGGCCTGCTCCTGAATCAATCTGGCCACTATTTCATCCATCAAAAAAGGAAGATTCTGTCTGGCTGTGTCTTTCATCTTTTCCGCGAGAGCACCCAAGCCCTCGGATTCAAGGGTCGTACGACTCTCCCGAGCCAATTTCATCCGTTCACGGTATAAATCAACCAACTTGCGCATCTGTTCCGATTCCAGAGGTGAATCCCGGAAATCCGACTCCAACTGCTGCATCCATATCCGGCTTTCCTTCGCAGCTTGCTCAAAGCGAACCAAAAGCTCGGGATCTTGGGTGAATAAATATGTCCGGTAGCTGAGACTCATGATTTGCAGCGAGAACCTGAGATTTTCGAGCCTGACAGCCACTTCATGGGCACCGATCGCCAGCTGGTTGGATTTTTCCGTCCTCACTATTGAAAAGACGGTAACAGCTCCGGCAGTCAGAGCGAACAAGAAGCCGAAAAAGAGTAGAATGTTGAATCCGCGCTTGAAAAACCGCAGCTTTTTAAGCGGGCGAAAAAGCCTCACGAAATCATTTTCGGAAGATTGGAAATGGTCTGGCGTAAAGCCCCTCCACATCTTGACTTTTGCACTGGATATCCAATCGGTCAATGGAAAGGTCTTCTTATTGGTGCAAAATGAGTAACAACAATTTTTACAACCCAATTTTGGTCATTGTATGAAACTGCCTTCGGATACGTTTATAAAATTCCAGCAAGCAGGT
Source organism: Candidatus Methylacidiphilales bacterium (assembly GCA_033875315.1). Lineage (NCBI taxonomy): Bacteria > Pseudomonadati > Verrucomicrobiota > Methylacidiphilae > Methylacidiphilales > Methylacidiphilales bacterium. The sequence goes on along the minus strand of JANRJG010000006.1, from coordinate 57,383 downwards.
TCGCTATAAGATTATATTCCTTAATCATTAGTATTCTTATCTATAAGTTTTTATGTTGCATCTGAGCAATGGTTGAATTAAAACGCACAAGCTCGCGATGAATGTGTTGTTGCTCACGATGTTCGTCAGCCTCCTTTTGGTGGCTTTTTTCGCGGTCGCTTTTCTCTGGAGCCAGCGCTCCGGTGCTTCCAACCCCGAGAGGGAAAGCCTGATGCCCTTGGCCGATGAAATCCCCGTTTCCGGACGAAAAAGCACCTCCGGCCTCCCAGCCACCCTGTCTCCCTTACCCGATCAGATCCAAACCCATAACCCATGAAACCATGAACGAATCGACTTCCTCACCCTCGACTTTGCGCATCGAATTCAATGACACCATTGTGCGCTGGTTCATGCTGGCCTCAGTCTTCTGGGGTGTCGTGGGCATGGCCGCCGGCGTCTTCATCGCCTTCCAGCTCGCCTTCCACTTCCTCAACTTCGACACCTCCTGGCTGACTTTCGGACGTTTGCGCCCGCTCCACACCAACGCCGCCATCTTCGCCTTCGTTGGCAACATGATGTTCGCCGGCATCTACCACTCGACCCAGCGTCTGGTCAAAGCCCGCCTCGCCTCGAACTTCCTCTCCTGGCTCCACTTCTGGGGCTGGCAATTGATCATTGTCGCCGCCGCCATCACCCTCCCGCTCGGCTTCTCCCGAGGCAAGGAATACGCCGAACTCATCTGGCCCATCAACATCGGGGTCGTGTTGATGTGGGTCACCTTTGGCGTCAACTTCTTCTGGACCCTGGCCCGCCGCCGCGAGCCCACCCTCTATGTGGCCATCTGGTTCTACATTTCCACCATCGTCACGGTGGCCATGCTCTACATCGTCAACCACCTGCAAATCCCCACCGGATGGCTCCATGGCTATCCCCTCTTCGGCGGCGTTCAAGACGCGCTGGTCCAGTGGTGGTACGGCCACAACGCCGTCGCCTTCTTCCTCACCACGCCGATCCTCGGCATCATGTATTACTACATGCCCAAGGCCGCGGGCCGCCCGGTCTACAGCTACCGACTCTCGGTCGTCCACTTCTGGTCCTTGGTCTTCATCTATATCTGGGCCGGACCCCACCACCTGCTCAACACCGCCCTCCCGGTCTGGCTCCAGTCCCTCGGCATGCTCTTCAGCCTCATGCTCTGGGCCCCCTCTTGGGGCGGGATGCTCAACGGCCTCCTCACCCTCCGTGGCGCCTGGGACAAGTTGCGCACCGACCCCGTGCTGAAATTCTTTGCCGCCGGTGTGACCTTCTACGGCATGTCCACCTTCGAAGGCCCCCTCCTGGCCATCAAGTCGGTCAACGCCCTTTCCCACTACACCGACTGGACCATCGGCCATGTCCACAGCGGCACCCTCGGTTGGAACGGCTTCATGGCCGCCGGCATGTTCTATTGGATGGCCCCACGCCTCTGGAACCGTCCCCTCCACTCGGTCAAACTCGCCGACCTCCACTTCTGGCTCGGGATGACCGGCATCCTCCTCTACATCGCCTCGATGTGGGTCTCCGGCATCTCCCAAGGCTTGATGCTCAACGCCGTCACCGACGAAGGGGTTCTGGCTTATCCCAATTTCCTCGACCCACTCCTCTCCGCCCGCGCCATGTTCATCACCCGCGCCTTCGGCGGCACCCTCTACATCGTCGGATTCCTCCTCATGGCCTACAACCTCCTCCGCACCATCGTCGGCGCGGAAACGATCAATGGCTCGGTTGATGTCCCGGTCGAACCCGAACAAGCACCCTCGCTTAACCTGGCAGGCTCCTTCCTCAACGCCCCCGTGGTTTATTGCACCCTCCTGGTCGGCGCCGCCCTCCTCTGGATGTTCCTACCGGCAGGCCTCAGTCTCCTCGCCTTCCCCATCCTCATCCTCGTCGGCGCCGCCGCCGTCATCCAGCTCGAGGGCGGTCTCAAAAGCTGGGCCGAATGGTACAACCGCCTCCTCGCCAGCTCGCTCCCTTTCACCATCCTCACGTTCATCGCCGTGGCCGCCGGCGGCCTGATCCAGATCCTTCCCACCATCCTGCTCGAACGCACCACCCAGATCGATGGCATCCGCCAGATTCCCTACACCCCGCTGGAACTGGCCGGGCGCGACCTCTACATCCGCGAAGGCTGCTACAACTGCCACAGCCAGATGGTCCGGCCCTTCGTCGCCGAGTCCCTGCGCTACGGAAAACCCTCGCAACTCGGTGAATCCATGTACGATTACCCCTTCCAATGGGGTTCCAAGCGCACCGGCCCCGATCTCCACCGCGTCGGCGGAAAATACCCCAATCTCTGGCACTACCAGCACATGAACAACCCCCGGAACACCTCGCCCGGCAGCATCATGCCCGCCTATCCCTGGTTGCTCTCGGACAAGGCCGATTACTCCGCACTGCCTTCCAAGATCCGGGTCCAGCGCATGCTCGGTGTACCCTTCGCCGATCTGACACCGGATCAAATCGAAACCCAGGTCCGTGAGCAAGCCGCCGCCATCACCGCCGACCTCCAGGCCGCCGGGGTCAACGCCCGGGCCGAGACCGAAATCATCCCCCTCATCGCCTATCTGCAAAAACTCGGCCATTCGGAAAAAGTGGCCACCCAAGCCAAGGCCCACTGATGTTCAAACACGTCACCTTCCCCGAATGGACCCACCTCCTGGTGGCCATGGCCTTTGTCTTCATCGCCACCGTCTTCATCGCGGTCGTGGTCCGCGTCCTGCGCTCGCCTGACCGCGAAATCGAACGCCTCTCCCGGCTCCCCCTTGAGCCGGACCAACCCCGCACCCCCAACCAGCCATGAGCACCAACCCGCGCCCCCCCGAAGAAGACCCCATCCGCTCCCACACCTACGACGGTATCGAGGAATTCGACAAGAAACTCCCCAACTGGTGGCTCTGGACCTTCTACGGGGCCATCATCTTCTCACTCGCCTACTGGTTCCTCCTGCACCGGGCCGGCGGGTCCCTCACCCCACAGGAGAAGCTGGACAAAAACCTCGCCGCCCTCACCGCCAAAGCCGCCGCCCGTTCCACCGGCCCGCTCACCGACACTCAGCTATGGGCCATGAGCCGCGACCCCGGTGCCAGCAGCGCCGGGCAGGCCACCTTCAACACCACCTGCGCCTCCTGCCATGGTGCCAACCTCCAGGGCGGCATCGGGGCCAATCTCGTTGACGCCACCTGGATCCACGGCGGCAACCCCACCCAGATCGTGCAGACCATCACCAACGGGGTTCAAGCCAAGGGCATGCCCAGCTGGGGCCCGGTTCTGGGGGCCCGCAAGATCAACGAAGTAGCCGCCTATATCCTCAGTCACCACCAGCCTCCCGCCTCCTCCCCATGAAGCCCCGCCTACCGGAGCGGGATTCCGTCACCACCATCAATGAGGACGGATCCAGACACTTCCTCCACCCGGCCGATGTCCGCGGCCCATTCACCCTCCTCCGCCGTTTATCCGGCTGGATCATCCTGGGGATCTTCATCGCCCTTCCTTGGATTCAAATCGGCGGCCATCCCGCGGTCTTCCTCGATGTCGCCGACCGCCGCTTCCACCTCTTCGGCCTGACCGCCGCCGCCCAAGACCTCTGGCTTTTCTTTTTCTTCATCACCGGCCTCGGCTTTTCCCTCTTCTTCCTCACCGCCCTCCTCGGCCGCGTCTGGTGCGGTTGGGCCTGCCCCCAAACCCTTTTCATGGAGCATGTCTTCCGCGCCATTGAACGACTCATCGAAGGTGATGCCCCCGCCCGCCGCCGCCTCGACCAACAATCCTGGTCCGCAGAAAAATGGCTCAAGCGCGGATTCAAACACGCCCTCTTCCTCCTCCTTTCCCTCATCGTCGCCCACATCGCCCTGTCGTACTTCGTCTCCATCCCCGGCCTTTGGGCCATGATGCACCAGTCCCCCGCCGATCACTTTCCCCTCTTCCTCCTTGTTCTCGCCCTGGCTGGTGTCTTTTACTTCGACTTTGCCTGGTTCCGCGAACAGTTCTGCATCATCCTCTGCCCGTACGGGCGTTTCCAATCCGCCCTCATCGATGATCACTCGCTCGTCATCGGTTACGACGAAAAACGTGGCGAACCGCGGGGCAAGGCGGGCGCCACCACGGGGGACTGCATCGACTGCCGCCGTTGCGTGCAGGTCTGCCCCACCGGCATCGACATCCGCCAGGGTCTGCAGATGGAATGCATCGGTTGCGCCAACTGCATCGATGCCTGCGATGAAATCATGGACAAACTGGAGCGTCCCCGAGGGCTGGTCCGCTACGACTCCCTCAACGGACTGGCCGGCAGGAAAACCCGCTGGCTCCGGCCACGCATCGTCCTGTATTCCATCCTTCTGGCCCTGGGCGCCTGTGTCGCCGGCTATGCCCTCACTTATTTCCAGCCGGCCTCCCTCACGGTGCTGCGCATGACCGGGGCTCCCTATTATCTCGATGGCAACATGATCCGGAACCAGTTCATGGTCCGCGTGGCCAACAAAGAACACCACCCCCTCCGGCTCCGCCTGGGTGTCGAATCCCCCGCCCCCGGCCTGATCCAATCCGGCTTCGGGGACGTGGTGGAAATCCCGGCCGAGTGCGAGATCCAGCAACCGATCGTGTTCCAAATTCCCCGCGACCGGTTCCGTGGTTCCCTCACCCTTCAATTGCGCCTGGAAACCGAGGACGGCAAACTGACCCTCCGCCGCCGCGTGCCCTTCCTCGGCCCCGACGGCCCACCCCCCGCCCCATGAACTTCATCCGCCAGCGACCCTGGATCCTGCTCATCATCCTATTCTGCCTGCCCATCGTGGCATGGACGGTTTTTTTCATTCTGGCCAGCCGTCATCCCGTGCAAAAACTACCGCCGGAACCCGCCGCCCAATCGGCATCACCCGCCCATGACCCCTGAATTCGCCACCCCACTGGCCGCCTTGGCTGCGGGTGCGGTTACTTCGCTTCACTGCGCCGGCATGTGTGGCCCCCTCGCTTGTACCGCATGTCCCGCCAGACCCGGCGCCCGGCTGCGGGACGGATTGCTTTACCACGGCGCCCGCATCACGGCCTACAGCCTGTTGGGCGCGGCCCTGGGTTGGAGCGGGGCCTCGCTCGGCCAGATGCTGGGTCAGCCCATCTGGAAAATACTTCCCTGGGCCTTTCTCCTGCTCTTTGCCGCCATCGCCCTATCCTGGGATCCGGCCCGCTTTGCCCGACTGCCCGCATCCTGGCGTTCACCCCTCCAACGTGCCGCACAACTCCAAGGCTGGCGCGGCGCGCTCCTGCTCGGCTTCTTCACACCCTTGATCCCCTGTGGCCCCCTGCTGCTCGCCGCCGGCACCGCCACTGCGGCCGGTTCCGCCACGCACGGTGCCCTTCTTATGGCCTGCTTCGGTCTCGGCACCGTCGCCCTCCTCGAAACCGTCCGCCTCCAAGCGGGTGCCCTGCAACGTTTCTTCCCCCCCCCGTCCTTGCGACGACTCCAACAAGGCCTGGCCTTGATCGCCTGCCTCATCGTGGCCACCCGCCTGGCCTGGCCGCTCCTTGTACCCGCATCCAAAGCCTGCCCTCTCTGCCCGTGAAAACCGCCCAGCCACCGCGCATTTTCTGCGTTCACTGCGGAACCCCCTTCGAGACCGCCCGTGAAACCGAACGTTTCTGTTGCAGTGGCTGCGAGTTCGTTTTCGGCCTGATCCACCGGGAAAACCTCGACCGCTACTACGAAATCAAGGACCCCACCCCTCCGGTAGGACTCCATCCCTTCCAGCAGTCCGAATGGAATTGGCTTGCCGAGATCCAGCGCGAGGGTGATGCCTCACAAACCAGAATCGCCCGCACCCGTCTGGATATCCAGGGCATTTCCTGCGCGGCCTGCGTCTGGCTGGTGGAAAAGGTCTTCGCCCGCCAGCCCGGCGCGGTCGAAGCCCGGGTTCATGCCGGAAGCGGCCTGCTGGAACTCGCCTGGACCCCCCGGCAATGCGACCTTCCGGCTTTCGCCCGGCTCTTGGCCCAGTTTGGTTATCAATTGGGTCCACGAAAAGAAGGGATCGCTCCTGCGCCACGGAACGGCGCACCCGGTCGGCGGCTGGGCCTCTGCGGGGCCTTCGCCATGAATGCCATGCTCTTCACCCTGCCGCATTACCTCGGCATCGATCCGCACGAACCGGTCGTTCCCGTGCTGGATGCCGTGGCCCTGGTCCTGGCCACCCTCAGCCTGGTGGTTGGAGGCAGCCTCTTCGCCCGACGGAGCTGGAACGGACTCCGCGCCGGCATCATCCACATCGACCTGCCCATCACCCTCGGACTGGCCGCCGCCTACTCCGCCTCCCTCCTGGCCTGGGCCACGGGAAACCGCGATCTCGTCTACCTCGACTTCGTCTCCGTCTTCACCTTCCTCATGCTCGTCGGCCGCTGGGTCCAGGAACGCGCGGTCGAAGCCAACCGCAACCGTCTTCTCCAACGCCGCTTCCAACCCGGCCCAGTCCGGAGGCTCGATCCCGGATCGGAAGCGCCGGTCAATCCCGACCAAATCCAAACCGGATGGACCTATCGTCTCAATAGCGGGCAACACGTGCCGGTGCGCTCCCGTTTGCTTTCAGAGGAAACCGCTTTTGCGCTCGACTGGATCAACGGCGAATCCGAACCCCAGGTCACACATACGGGCGCCGTGGTGCCCTCAGGCGCCCAGCATGTCGGCATGGTTGCCGCTGATTTCGAGGCCCTTGAATCGTGGGACCAGGCCCTCCTGCCCGCCCTGCTCCAGGCCGAATGCCCTCCACCTCCACGGGATCTCTTCCTGGAACGCTTCATCCGCTTCTATCTGTTCGCGGTGGTGGGTATCGCCACCCTCGGCGGACTGGCCTGGATGTTCATGGGCCATCCGGACACGGCTTGGCGTGCCCTCGTCGCCGTGTTGGTGGTTTCCTGTCCCTGCGCCAGCGGGGTGGCTGTTCCACTGACCTACGAACTGGCCACCGCCGCGGCCCGACGCATGGGTTTTTTTGTGCGCCGCTCGGACTTCTGGCCCCGGGCCCGAGCGATCCAACACATCGTTTTCGACAAAACCGGCACCCTCACCCTCGATACCCCGGTTCTGGAATCCGAATCCCCGCTTGACCGCCTGACCCGGGAGGAACAATCGATACTTCTGGCCATGGCCGAATCCAGCCTCCACCCCGTCTCGCGGGCCCTTCGCGAAGCCCTGATGCGACGCGGCATTCCCCGTCCGGCACTTGCCCTCCAGATGCACGAAACCTTTGGGAACGGCATCGAATGCACCACCGGACCGCAGGGAGCGGATAAAGCCTGTGATCCAGGCCACAAGACAATCTGGCGACTGGGCCGGGCGTCCTGGGCCGGGGCTCCTTGCGGCGGCACGGTTTTCTCCTGCGGTGGGGAGGTCCTGGCCCAATTCGAATTCGCCGAGAAAGTACGCCGCGGCGCCGATGGAGAATGCGACGCGCTGCGGGCGGCCGGTTATGATTTGTGGATCTTGAGTGGCGACCGTTCCGCCAAAGTCGAGGCCCTGGCCCGCACCCTTGGCTTCGCCGACGACAATGTGTTCGCCGGCCTGACCCCGGAGGAAAAGAGAGCGCGCTTGCGGACCATCGGCAGCGGCCACACCCTGATGCTGGGGGACGGAGCCAATGACTCGCTGGCCTTCAACGAGGCCTGGTGTCGTGGCACCCCGGCTGTCGACCGGGGTTTGCTGGAACAGCGCTCGGACTTTTACATCCTCGGGAACCACCTGAGCGGTCTGAGTCGATTCCTGGCCCTGGCCGGGACACGTCGCCGCGCGGCCCTGGCCACCGTGATATTCTCCCTGATCTACAACCTCGTCATGATAGCCATGGCCCTGACCGGATTGGTGGGTCCTTTGCTGGCGGCGGTGGTCATGCCCCTGAGCTCGCTGGCCTCATTGGCCATCGTTGGGATGTTTTTCCGACACGACCGCTGAAAAAACAGACGTACATGCTTGCAACGCATGGAGTCCTGATGCTTGATAGCCAGGGGCCCGTAATCAGGTCAAAACCGAGGTGACCCTGCTGAACAGCGTCCGGAGCTGGCGACCCAGCACGGTGAGCACAGCGATGACGACGATCGCCACCAAGGCCAGGATCAAACCATACTCAACCAGCGTCTGGCCTTCCTTACGGGTTTTGAGGCAAGTGAACCAACTGACGGCTTGGGTGTACAAGGGGGTGAGCATATGTTTTCTTTGGTTGATGGTTCTATTTGATACTAACGACTATTAAAGTTTAGATTCAAAACAGTTGTGATTACCAACATTTTTTACAGTTAATTTCAGATTCATCCATGCGCGAGGCAGCATCACCACTCAAATCTATCAACTCTAATAAAGCGGAATGTTGATTCGCAGAAAGCTTCTGAGTCTGCGAGCTAGTGCGTCCATCTGAGGCGAATCAGGTGAGCAGCGAGGTGACCCTGCTAAAAAAAGTGCGCAATTGTCCCCCCATCAGGGTCAAAGCCGCCACGGTGACCATAGAGATCAGGGCAAGGATCATCGCGTATTCGATGAGCGTTTGACCGCTTATGCGTTTGAGCAGGGGTTTTATGGAACTGGCCACCAGAAGATAGAGTGAATGGATCATAATCTTTGCTCCTGATGGGTGTTGAAGATCATCGTTTCAAATAGCGAGTGCTGTGCCAAGTTTTCTTACGCTGGCGCAATAGCCTCTCTGAAAGGAGTTTGCCAATAATCATCAGGAACCCATAATTCCTTGACTAGGAATATTTTACCACAAAAGGCACTTTCTGCCCAGTCGCAGCCAGCCAGAAGTGCCGAAGCGAACTACGGTTTCTGTGCGGCCAAGACAAGGGTCAGCGTTTGGTTCAATTCCTTCAAACCAAACGGCTTTTTCAACGTCTGAACCGCCCCCAACCGCGAAGCCATGGCCAGGTAATCCTCCACCCGGCCCACGCCTCCTCCAGACATCGCTATGATTTTCATATCCGGATACCTGCGATGCAATTCCATGATGGTCTCAATGCCTTCTTTCTCCGGCATGATCAAGTCCGTCAAGACCACATCGATCCCGCCCTGTGCCGCAATGGCCAGGGCCTCCACCCCATCGCCCGCTTCCTTCACCGTGTGGCTCAATTGCTCCAGCAACAGCCGAAGCAGGGAGCGGATCCCCACATCATCATCAACTACAAGAATGGAGGCCATGCGCAGGAGGATTGATACTTTAGAACGGATGCAAGGATCGGGTGCCTAGGTTCGTTGCAACCGCAACATGCCGGCTGAAACTAACACACACGTTGCATGCTAGCAAGAACGCAATCAAACACACGCCGCCCAAGCTTCCGACATAAGGCCGGCCCCGCGCTCCAGTTCCGACTCCTCCGCCCGCGCGGCGTTCAAACGCATGCAGGTGTTCGGAGAAGCGCGGTCAAAAAAAATCTCCCCGGGGGCAAAAGACACACCGCGCTTCGCCGCCTCCTGGTGCAAACGTCCCGGATCCACCCGACCGGGACATTCGACCCAGAGAAGGAACCCTCCTTCCGGATCGGACACCCGCGTGCCCGCCGGAAAGTACCGCACCACCGCTTTCCGCAGGCGCGCCCGCCTCCGATGGCAGGCCGCACGCAGGCGCTCCAAGTGCGGCTCCATCCCGCCAGATTCCAAAAAAGCCGCCAAGGTCGACTCGGCCACCGTCGGGCCGTGCAGATCGCTCATGCACTTGCGCCTGACGGCCTGCTCGAAATGGTCGCCCGGGAGCATCAGCCCACCGCGCAAGCCGGGTGCCACCGATTTGCAAGTCGACGAAACATAGGTCACGGTGCTACCGTCGTCGTAGGATCGCAGGGGCGGCAGGGCCCCACCCTCACGCAATTCCCCATAGATGTCGTCCTCGATCAATCGCACGCCCAACTGACGGCACAGGTCCACCAGGGCCGCGCGACACCGCACCGGAATGGTCGCACAGCCCGGATTGGAGAGGGTGGAACATACCACCAGGCAGTCGGGCCGCCATTGTTCCAGCCACGGCGCGATCCGATCGGCATCCAGTCCCCGCACCGGATCACCCGGCAGGGACAACGACCTCGCCCCCACCGCGTGTATTTGCTCAAGCAAGTTGTAATAACACGGCGACTCACAGGCCACCACGCCGCCACGCCGGGTGTGCAAGGCCAGGGCCAGATGGAGGGCCTGGGTGCACCCGTTGGTCACCAGGACTTCGGAGGCCCCGACTCGGACCTTTCGGTTGCGCAGGCGTTCCGCCAGGGCCTCGCGCAAACCCGCATGCCCCTCCGGTCGCTGGTAGGCCCACATGGCCAGGCCGTTCTTCGCCCCCGCGCGGACGAAGCTTTTTTGCAGGGCCGCCACCGGCAGCAGCTTGGGCGAAGGCACTCCGGCACCCAGGTTGATCCAACCCGGCCTTTCCACCGAACGCATCAACTCAAGCAATCCCGTCGACGGTCTGAACCGTCGCGGCATGACGGAGGCTGTTTCAGGTTGATTCAGCCTTTTGCGCATACCCCCATTAGACCTTATCCCGGCGTCGCATCAATCCCAACCCGCGATTTCGCCCGATTCATTGTCCAAGGCATTCAGCTCAAGCTATTTGCCCAAAGACGAATCACAAGACTTGGAAGACTTAGGCGACGGTTGACACCTCGTTTGACGCTCCGGTAGTTTGTCCAGATGCCTTCCGCTGATTCCAAACCCCGGCAGACTCCGCTCTACACCCTGCACAAGGCAGCCGGGGCCAAATTGATCGAATTTGGCGGTTGGGAAATGCCGGTCCACTACACCAGCATCCTTGAGGAACATGCCGCTGTCCGCAACACCGTGGGCCTCTTCGATATCAGCCACATGGGCCAGGTCTTCGTGTCCGGCACTTCCTCGGAAGCCTGGCTCAACACCCTCCTGACCAACGACGTCCGACAGCTTTCCCCAGGCCAGGGCCAGTACACCCTCATGCTCAACGAGTCCGCCGGCGTCGTCGACGACCTCCTCGTTTTCCGCCTCGACGACCAGAACTTCCTCCTCGTGGTCAACGCCGCCCGCACCGAGCGTGACCTCAAATGGATGAAGAAGTGGCTCAATGCCAATGCCACCCTGGACTTCGACCCCGACCACCGCGCCGCCCTCGCCCTTCAGGGCCCCCGGGCGGTCCAGGTCATCCAAAAGGTCTTTCCCGACGAATTCCACGCCCCCAAACGCAACGCCATCGAAACATGGGCGTTCAACAAACAACCCGTGCTCGTTTCCCGCACCGGGTACACCGGCGAGGACGGGTTCGAACTTTTTTTCAGCGATGCCATTGCCGAGGATCTTTGGAAAGCCCTCCTCAAGGAAGGACGCGGCCTGGGCTGCGTCCCCATCGGACTCGGTGCCCGTGACACCCTCCGTCTCGAAGCCGGGTTGAGCCTCTACGGACACGAACTCGATGAAACCATCACACCGCTCGAAGCCGGCCTTTCCTCGTTTGTCTCCTTCGACAAACCGGAAAAATTCATCGGGCGCGAAGTCCTTCGTGAGCAGCGTGAAAACGGACCGGCCCGCAAGTTGATCGCCTTTGAAGTCACCGGTCCCGGTGCCCCACCCCGCGCCGACTACATCGTCCTCAAGTCCGGACGCCCCATCGGCAAGGTCACCAGTGGAGGCCTTTCCCCCACCCTCCGTAAAGGCATCGGTCTGGCCCTGGTGGAAACCCCCGAAGCCACCCTCGGAAATACCTTGGAAATCCAAGTCCGTGGCAACACACTGCCCGCCGTCATCGTCAAGCGACCCTTCTACCGCAAACCCGAATGAACATCCCCGAAACGCTCAAATACACCGAAAGCCACGAATGGATCCTCCTCGAGGGCGAATCCGCCACCGTGGGCATCACCGATCACGCCCAGAACGAACTCAGTGACGTCGTTTTTGTCGAACTTCCCAAAGTGGGTCGGAGCGTGAACGCCAAGGAACCGGTGGCGGTGGTCGAGAGTGTCAAGGCGGCCTCCGACATCTACTCTCCGCTTTCCGGCGAAATCACCGCCACCAACCCCGACCTCACCGCCGACCCGGCTCTGGTCAACTCCGATCCATACGGCAAGGCCTGGATTTTCAAAATCCGTTTGGCCAATCCCTCCGAAGCCTCCTCGCTTCTCGATGCCCGGGCCTATACCCACGTGATCCGGAAGTAACCGATGGCGACCAAACCGGAATGCCACTTCCCGCTGCCCGGTTTGGTGGAATGGTCCGCCCATTCCCCAACGGCACGCGTCACCCTCACCGCCCACGCCTTCAGCCACGAGGGCAAGGTGATCCTTGTCGACCCGATCGAAGAAGTCCCGGGAGTGCGCGATGCCATTCTCGGACTCGGCCAGCCCGTCCTGATTGTGCTGACCAACGGCAACCACGAGCGAGCTTCCGTCGCTTGGAAAAAATCCTTCAATATCCCCACGGCCTTTTCCGCCATGGCGACCCGTGACATTTCCTACAAGCCCGATGTCGTCCTGGAAACCGCCCCTTCCATCCACGGCGTCCACCCCCTGCCCCTCGCCGGGGCAGCCCCCGGGGAACACGCCCTTCACATCCCCCACCTCAAGTTGCTCATCCTTGGCGATGCGCTCATCAACCTCGCGGAAACCGGTCTCTCCCGCCTCCCGGACAAATACTGTTCCGACCCGGCCGCCCTGCGTCTCTCGCTCGGGCCCCTAGCCAAACTTGGCTTTGAACATTGCGCCTTCGCCCATGGAACCACCCTGGTCCGGGACGGCAAATCCCGTCTCCTGCCGCTTCTGCAACCCCGATGAACGGCCTTTTCCAGCGTCCCGCTTTGTCCCCACCCCAGGGTAGCCGGGCTTCCCAGTCCGCCCGGTCAGCTCCCACCGTTTTCCTTTCCCGCCTCCTCTTCCTTTGTTTATTCTCCATCACCCAGCATCTGTCCGCGCAGAACCCGGCTCCCTTCCGGCCCATCGAACCCGTCCAGGCCCGCGGCAACACCGTTTCTGACAACACCCTCCCCGCCCGTGTCGAGGAACGCATCAAACTCTTCTTTTCCACCCTCGCCGAACAGTCCATCGAACAGGCCTTCCTCAAACTCTTCGACGGCTCCAAGCTTCTCCAGGAAAAAGATGCCATCGACAGCTTCACCCAGGTCACCCGCGGCAGCATCCAGGCCTACGGACGGATCAAATACTACAACCTGCTCGATAGCCGCCGCATCGGCGACCGCCTCCTCCTTTTGACCTACATCGTCGAACACGAAAAACGCCCTGTCCGCTGGCGCTTCCTCTTCTTCGCACCCATCGGCAACGACTGGACCCTGGCCAATCTCAAGGCCGATGATCTGCGCAATTACTTCCCTTCCATCCCCTCTTCGGCCAAGCCGCCCGAACCCGTCTTCCTCAAGAACGAGAAATTTTTCATCAATCTCCAGAGCGGGGCCATCCCGGAAGCCTTCGCCGACCTCATTCTCGGGAGTGAACTGGCCGGCGAGGCCGCCGCCGTCAAGGCCTTCGAGGAGAAGGCACGCCAGTCCGAACAAGAATACGGCAAAATTCTTTCTTACAACTTGCTCGACAACCGCCCCCTCAGCCCGCGCCTGCGGCTGCTCACCTACCTCGTCTCCACCGAGAAGAAACCCCTCCGCTGGCAGTTCTTCTACCGCCTCGACCCACAGACCGGCGTGTGGATCCTGACCAACGTCCGCATGGATGACCTCCTCGACGCTTCCTTCCTGATCGATTAAACGGCGGATCCCAGTGTTTAAGACGGACTTTTGGTCGGGGAAAGGCGCAGTCATCGTATGTGCCGCCGCAGCCGCGCTTCTCCTGCTATCCATCCCGCCCCATTGGTTCGTGCTCGCATGCCAGAAACCCAGGGGACTCGAGCGTCTCATTCTGTTCGGGCAATCGCATGAACAAACAAGCCTTCCCGAAATCCGGAAACTGGCCCCGCCGCGCAATTCCCCCGCGGGCTATGACGCGCAATACTATGTCCAGATGGCCTTCGACCCCACGCTCCGTCACCCCGGACTGACCCGGGCTTTGGACAGCCCCAGCTACCGGGCTCGTCGCATCTTCATGCCCGCCCTGGTCTGGTTGGCCACTTGGAACCAGGATCCCGTGCGCAAAATCCAGGTATTCGCCCTCATCAATCCGCTTTGCTGGCTGGCTCTACTGGTCCTTGTGGCCCGGATCACCAGGCTGCAGTCCATCAGGGACCTGTCCTGCTTGGTGGCCTGCGCCCTCGGCTCTGGGTCGCTTTTTTCCCTAACCAGATCACTCACCGACCTGCCTTCCGCAGTGCTCGGGCTGGCAGCCGTGACTTTCCCGGGATACGCCGGCAACACCTTATTCAGCTTATCCCTCCTCACCCGCGAAACCGCCTGCTGTTCGCTCCTCGCCGTTTGGAAAGGACGCTTCCACAACCCAGCATCGTGGCCCTCCTCCCTGCTCCGTCTGACACTGGTCCTCCTTCCGCTTGCCCTTTGGTTGGTTTACATCCATTTCCTTTACAGGGCACATGGGTCACTCGTGGGCTCTGGAAACTTCGCCCTCCCTTTGACCGCTGTCTGGCCCGCCCTGAGTGAATTTTGGGCCTCCTTTGCAAAACATCCCTCTCTGTACGGTCTGCTCACCTTGTCCATTCCGTTTTGTTTGTTCGTGCAATCCCTTTACCTCGCCCTGAACTTGAAGAAACACCAAGATGACCCCTTCTGGCGCATGGGTATCGGCTTCGCCCTGCTTCTGCTTGTGCTCGGACCCGCCGTCTGGGCGGAAGCCCGCACCGTCTGCCGCGTCGTGCTGCCCCTCACCCTGGCGTTCAACCTCCTGATCCGGCACGAAAAACCACCCTCCTTCTCCCTCTGGTTCCTGGCCGGCAACATCGGCCTGTTCTCGGAGCTGGTGGGCATGAACCAGATCATTGGCGGCGCGATTCCGGGAATCACCCCCTGATTTCGGTTCCTGATCACAAGAGGAGTGGAAGAACCATCCCAAATCCAAGAACCTTGGGGAAAGGTTCATGAAGGGCCGGATCAGTTGCCGATTGCCCCTTGGAGGGTTGATGAACCCTGATTTAGTAAGCCGCATCCCCGCTCCGTGGCGCTTGAAGCCGATCTCAGTCCTTCCCGATCTGGCATTTTCTTAAAAACCGGCGCAACTATTTGCACTTCTATTTGTTTTACTCATAAGTCCTTCAACCTTCCTGATCCCTATTATGTTTCTCTCTACTTTGCAATTGGGTCACCGGCACTTCCCGGTCCTGATCTTCCTGCTCCCTCTTCCATTACAGGCTCAAAACGGAGTCATTGACCTGACTTCCCTGGACAACTACGCCAACCAAACCAAACCCGCTTACATCACGAAGGACAACACCTCCGGCAATCCCATCACCGATGCAGGCGCCACCCTCGGGCGCGTCCTCTTCCACGACAAACGCCTCTCGAGAAACAACACCGTCAGTTGCAGTTCCTGCCACCAGCAGGCCCATGCGTTCTCCGACAACGCCACCGCCAGCGTCGGCGTCAATGGCACCACCGGCCGCCACTCCATGCGACTCATCAATGCCCGCTTCGGCACCGAGGCCAAGTTCTTTTGGAACGAACGCGCCGCCAGCCTCGAGGCCCAGACCACCCAGCCCATCCAGGACCACACCGAAATGGGCTTCAGCGGCACCTCCGGTGACCCCGCCTTTACCGATCTCGAGAGCAAACTTTCCGCCATCCCGGAATACCGCGTCCTTTTCGCCATGACCTTCGACACTCCGGACATCACGGAATCCCGTATCCAACAATCCCTGGCCCAATTCGTGCGCAGCATCCAGTCCTTCGACAGCAAATACGATACCGGCCGGGCCCAAGTCAACGGGGAGAATCAAAACTTCCCCAACTTCACCGCCAACGAAAATGCCGGCAAGGCCCTCTACCTCGCCGCGCCGGGTCCGAATGGTGCCGGTTGCGCCGGCTGTCACCGCCCTCCGGAATTCGACATCGATCCCAACAGCCGCAACAACGGCATCGTCGCCTCTCTCTCCGGCGGGACCGACCTGACCAATACCCGGTCCCCCAGCCTGCGTGATCTCATGGCTCCCGGCGGAAGCACCACCAACGGCCCTTTCATGCACGACGGGTCGCTCACCACGCTGGCTGCGGTCATCGCCCACTACAATGCGATCCCCGCCAACAACACCAACTTGGACCCCCGCCTGCAACGCCCCGGCGGCCAGGTGCAAAACCTCAATCTCACCGCCCAGCAACGCGCCGACCTCGAGGCCTTCCTCAAAACCCTCACCGGTTCCAACGTCTACACCGACCCCAAATGGTCCAATCCCTTCGACGTCAACGGCAACTTGAGCCTGATCGTACTCCCTGACTCCGCGACCTCCATGGTCCTCAACGGCAATGGCACCATGACCCTGACCTGCAACGCCGCCGCCAACCTCGACTACCAACTGCAATCTTCCACCGACCTGACGACTTGGACCGATGTCGCCACGATCACCTCGGACGCCAATGGAATGATCGTTCGGAATTTCCCCACATCCGCCAACAAGATGTTCTACCGTTTCACGTACAGCGTCCCCTGACCATTCCGCCTTCCGCAGCCCTCTGTAGACGGGGAATCCCTTCCCCCTTCCCCCTTCCCCGTTCCCCGTTCCCCGTTCCCTGTTTTCAGTGTTCAGTTTTCCGTTTCCAGTTCCCGAAAATCCGCCATCTAGCATCTGCCTCAACTTTCCCGTCTTCGTTTTGAGACCTACCCTCCGATGCTTAAACTCAATACTTAAAACCTAAAACTGGATCCCCCCATCCGCCCTCCTTCAACTTTTAGCTTGTCCCTCCTGCGGCTCGCTCCTTTTGAGGTCATGATCACCCAAACGAAAAGCGCCCGCATCCCATTCGTCTTGATCCTGGCTCCCGCTGTTCTCGGACTTCTGGCCCTCACTTCTTGCACCACCGGCTCGGCTGCCCGCACCAGCAGCACCCTCTACCAGCCGACCAATTCTGCCCAGGTGGAAATCCTCTTTGAAAAGCCGGCACGGCCCTACACCGTCATTGGCACCGTCGGCAGCAAGGCCAGCACCCTTGCCTCCGACGATGCCATTCTGCGCGCCATGCAGAAAGAAGCGGCCGAACTCGGCGCCCACGCCATCCTGGTCCAGGGCGAGGGCATCACCCAGGTCAGCGACTGGAACGGCAGCTACCAGAAAGGCCGGGCCCTGGCCCTGCGCTGGAATGAGGGCGCCCCGTCCGCCACCTACTCCGTCACCCCGACCAGCACCACGCCGACCACCCCCGCCGCCGAACAAATCATCCCCCCCAATACCGGCCAGCGCTGATTCCTCCAGACGATCATCGCCTTCCAGCTATTCCAGTCCGGCCGGAGGTAGGCTCTGATAGCCAATCTGTTGCTGAATTTTTGTCCCTGCTTGCACCTCAAGCAGCAGTCAAACATCAAGCGGGCTGCCGCATCACCGGCAAACCAGCAAGGCTGGTTGGGAATCAACCGACGATTTTACCGAACGGCTCGGGCATCCGCGCTGTCTTGCCGGCGGGAAGAAAGCCCTGCCAAATGGTGCCCGGATAGACAAGGGCTTCCCGGCCGAGGACCGATCCGGGGTTGAGGACTGAATGGCAGCCCACTTCGGCCCGGTCACCAATGATGGCCCCGAATTTGCGCAGGCCGCTCGGGATCTTGTCTCCCCCGGCACGCACCATGATAGGCCGGCCATCTAACCGAAAGTTTGAGAGAATCACCCCCGCTCCCAGGTGGACCCTGTGACCGAGGATGGAATCACCGACGTAACTGAAGTGGGGTACTTGGACGCCGTTGAATAATACGCTGTTTTTGATCTCCGTGCTGTTGCCAACGACACAGCCGTCACCCACGATGACCTGCTCGCGGATGTAGGCCCCGTGGCGGATGTGGCAGTCCTTGCCGATCCAGGCCGGACCGAGGATGCAGGCGCCGGGTTCAACCACCGTGCCCTCGCCGATGAACACGCGCCCACCAATATGGGGGGTGCCGACAACCCTTCCATGGTTGCCCGGCCGGAGATTGGCATCGAGGTAGGCGGCGATACGCGGAAGAACCTCCCAAGCCTGGCCGGCCCCATCAAAAAGAGTCGCGTGGGCGGTGGAGGCAAGATCGAGAAGGGTGGATGGAGCAAACATAGATCAGTCCGGCAAAATCCGGAGTCCAGTGACATTGCCATGGCTGTCCTCGACACGGAAGAACAACGTGGCGCCTTCCTTTCGGCGCAGAAGGAATGTTTCGCGCAGACTGTCGTTGATGCCGTCGGCAGGCAGGAGTGGTTCAAAGTCATGGCCATTGGTGGAACAGTAGGCGGCTGCAATCGCACTGGTCTGGTCGGAAACAGCGATTTCCACCAGAAGCGGGGTCTTGCGGACGATCACAGCCGAAGGCGGGGTGTGGTCCACGGTCAGGGCTTCGCTGATTTTTTCCGTTTGAAGGGTTCCCTCTTCCGGATTGTCGAGCCCGTCGTCAGCCACAACCCGGAAGCGGTAGGCTCCGTCGGGCCAGCCGCTGGCATCCCACGAAAAAACCGGCTGCAGCCATTCTTTTTCCAACAATTCCCAGGCGCCTTCCCCTTCCCTTTTGAGATAGACAGCGAAACGCAGACGGTCGCCGTTCGGGTCGGATGCCTGCCAGGCAGCGGAGCGGGCACCGCGGACGGTCGAGGGTTGGAAACGGGCGGGTGGCAGGGGCGGGCCATCGGCCCCCTTGGCCAGTTGGTCCGCGCCCTGGGGCTGGGGCGGCGGCGCGGGCTGAAGCATGACCTCGTAAGCGGTATCCGGCTCCAACACCCGCAGCAGATCGATGCGCGGGGGCTGGTTCACCGGGAGAAGGAAAACTTCCACCTGTTCCAGTGACCCGCGTTCGAGTTTCACTTCAAATTGGAGATAACGGGCCTGCGGGCTGGCGATTTTTCCACCGTCCAGCGGCATCCAGGGATACCAGGATTTGTCGGGGTCACTGGTGTTGCCACTGCGGGTCCGCACCGTCCAGTCCCCCTCCCCCTGGGCACGGAACGCACCCCAGCGGGCGAAGGTCTTGGAATCCATCACCCTCGACTGGTAGGTCCCACCCCCTTCCGGTCCGGAACGCCAGACCCGGCTGCGACCCTGGCTCAATGCGGTGAGGATGCCGCCCTGGCCTAGCAGGGCGATGACCGGCTGTTTCTCAATGCCCCCGAGCAGGGCGATTTCGCGGCCGTCGTTGACCTGATACATGCGTCCATCGGCGGCGGAGGCGGCATAGGTCTTGTTGCCGGAAACAGCCAGGGCGGCGATGTCATCCTTGAATTCGCGCAGTTTCTGCGGGCTGAGGTCGCGACCCAGAACGTAGAGGTCCGTAGTGCAGGAACCCGCAGGACTGCGGACGGAATCGGATCCCGGGGTAGAGGATGAAGCGGCGACGGAAGACAGTGGCGATTCCCCATCGGTCTCCAGGGTGATGGCCGGGCGGGCACTGCGCGGACGTTCGGGCGAGGAACCCCCGCCCCCGCTGCCTCCAGTGCCGGATGAAGCAGCAGCGAAGATGCGTCCTGTTGAATCCACCGCAAGGGCGGCGATCTCGTCCTTTCCGCTGTCGAGGAGCACGACCCCCTGGTCCCGGCCCGTGATGCGGTAGAGCAAACCTCTTCCCGAACTTCCAGCCAGGAGGTTGCCCCCGCTGTCGAATGCGAGACAGCGGATATGGGCCTCATCGGAGTCAAACCACACCTGCCCCTGGCCCTTGCCCGTGATGCGGTGGATCTTCCCCTTGGTGCCGGTGGCGGCGAAAAGAACACCACTGGGGGACACTTTCAAATCCCAAACAAAGTCCTCGCCGGTCTGATAGAATTCCTCGAACCGGCCCTGGTCGCCGAGACGGAAAATTTTTCCACCCGGGGAAGGTGCGGCATAAACTTCACCCTTGGGTCCGGACGCGACCGCATAAACGTCGGGTTCCTGGAATTCGGTGAGCTTGTCGAGGCGACCGGAGGGGGTCAGACGCCAGACAGCACCCGGCTTCCCGGCGGCGAGCAGAACCGAACCGTTGCGTTCGAGGGCTCCGGCCCAGAGGACGGCGGACTTGAGTTCCGCCACCGGGGCGAACGAGGGAGCGGTAGACAGCCGTCCGGGCTCCACCACCGCCGTGCCCTGTGGACGGCCTTCGGCCCAATCGGAGAAGGAATCGATGAGGATGCGGGTGGTTTGCACCGCTTGGAGCGGCGCACCCGTTAGGAAAACGGAGAGTATAACCAAATATTGGAATTTATTCATGGGATGATCCTGAGGGTGAACTGGCGGGAACCGGCGACCACACCCTGTTGCGGTGCGGAGACCTCGGCCACGGTGCGGCGGGTGGAACGGACAGGATCCGGTGTGCCGGCCTGCTGCCGGGCGATGCTGCCGGGCAACCCGGCCTGGAGGAATCCACCCGTGGCCACGGCCGGACCGAGGAGGTTGACCTGGGCATAAAGGCGGTCGGCATCAGCCGAGACGTCCAAGGCGCGCAGGAAATCACGCGGCTGGTCCATTCGCCCCAGGTCGCGGTCATTGAGGCGTTCTTGGCGGAGCTCGCTTCCGGCCAGCACGCGGACTTCCACGGTCCCTTCTCGCACTTCTTCGGGCAGGGCCAAAACTTGCTCCACCCAGCGTTCCACTCCCGCCGGGCTGCGCAGACGGGTCAGGAGTCTGATCGATTCTCCCGGCCGGACGGTGGTGGCGGAGGGTCGCAGATCGTCAATCTGCCAGGTGGCATCTTTTTCAAATGACTCCACAGAAAGTTCCAGTCCTTCGATGGCCACCTGGCGTGGAAAATCGCGGCAGAGCCGCAGGAGCGGCAGGGCCTGATCCATCACCGCCCGCATGCGTTCGCTGTCGTCCCCACTGTAGACCCCGTCAAGAACCAATGCCGGCAGACCCTGAAGCTGGATGCTGCCGTGCAGACGAACGGTGACATACTCCGAGGTGTCCTGTTCGTCATTCAGGGTGCGCGCCATCAACATCGCGACCAACATGGGGCTGAGACGGGGGTGGAGGGCCAGTCGGCCCTTGAGGTCCGGGCGGGGTTCGCCGTTGTGGGTGCGCTTGATCCGATAGGGGGCCATGGCCGGTGCACGGTCGAGGGTGCCACTGATTGCGCTCAGGCGGTCCTGGGTGAGCGTGCCACTGACACTCCCGGCATTGGAAAGCTTGTGCGGCATGAAGTAGCTGGGGATGGTGGTGATGATCTCGGCCGGTGCCACGGGCAGTGCGGCGGACCCGAGTCCCATCATGGGGTGGCCGAACGCCATGAAGCGGTGGCCATCGGTCCAAGTCAGGGTGCCGGTGCCCGCCATGGAGAAGTCGCCATCCACCAGAACAACCGCGAGCGGGGAACCGTCCTTGAGCGGAAGCGGCAGGCGAGAAGAAGAGTCGGCGCGACCTGCGGCCGCGGCAACAGGAAGGAAGCCGGGGATGTTTTCGAAGAAGGGCTTGAAGGCCTGTTCCATGGCCGGCCCCCAACCCGGGACGGGAAGCGGCACGGAAAGCCATTGTCCGGCGGAGCCGCAACCACTGCCCGTGAAGGGGGCCGCGAGCAAGGTCCACCAACCACCCTGCCAAGGTTCGGGAGCGGTGGACGAACTGCGACGTTCAACATCGAACATGTCGGCCGCCGGGGTGAACCCGCAATGGCCGTCCTTCTCGAAGAGGGTGATGCGACGCGAGAGGGCGCCGACGAGTTTGCCGTCGATGTACAACGGACTGCCGCTCATGCCATGCACGGCCCCGGTTTTTTCCGTGCGCGGATCGATGAGGCGGCCAATGATGAGGTCGTGGCCGGCACCCAGGGCGGCCTTTTGCACACCGAGGATTTCCGTCTGGATTTCTTCGATTTGGGTGCCCTGGAGCACGGTGCGGGTGATTCCGCGCTGGCCCGGACGCAAATCTTCAACCGGATAGATCTGCGGCAATGGGGCAGCAGGAACAGAAGTTGTACTGAGGACCAAAGCCAGGGTCCATCCCAGGTTCCAATCCCATGCCAGGTATTTCACGGCAGGGCCTTTTCCACCGCCAGGAGCGTGGCCTCGATGTCCGCGCTGCCGTGGGCCAGGGAGAGGAAACAGGTTTCGAACTGCGAAGGTGGAAAATAAACCCCTTCGCGCAGGAGGTTGTGGAAGAAGCGGGCGAAGAGCGCGGTATCGCTGGTCTTGGCGTCATCGAGGTTGTGGATTTCCCGCGCCGTGAAAAAGAGGCAGAACATCGAACCGCGGCGGATCAATTGGAAGGGTTTGCCCCAGCGAGCCAGGATGCCGCGCAGCCCGGACTCCAGCGCGGCGCCGGATTCCTCCAGGAGGCGGAAGCCATCGCGGGCTTCAAGCTCCCGCAACTGGGCCAAACCCGCGGCCATGGCCAGCGGGTTGCCTGAGAGCGTTCCGGCTTGATAGACCGGGCCGAGGGGGGCCAAATGATCCATGATCCCGGCCCGTCCGCCGAAGGCCCCGACGGGCAGCCCACCACCAATGACCTTGCCGAAAGCGCTGAGGTCCGGGGTGATGCCGAGGAGTTCCTGGGCCCCGCCGCGGGCCAATCGGAAACCGGTCATGACCTCGTCAAAAACCAGGAGCGTGCCGTAGTGGTCACAGAGGGTGCGCAGGGCATGGAGGAATTCAGGATGCGGAGGGATGAGACCGGCATTGGCCGGGATGGGTTCCAGGATGACAGCGGCCAGTTCATCGCCATGCTCCTGGAAGGCGGTCTTGAGGCGGGCCGGGTTGTTGAACGGCAGGGTGAGGGTCTGGGTGGCAAAGGCAACGGGTATGCCCGCACTGTCCGGCTGGCCGAAGGTGAGCGCGCCGGAACCGGCCTTGACGAGGAGCGAGTCGACGTGACCATGGTAACAGCCCTCGAATTTGATGATTTTGTCACGACCGGTGAAGCCACGGGCCAGGCGGATGCAGGACATGGTGGCCTCGGTACCACTGTTGCACATCCGCACTTTCTCGACCGAGGGAACCCAACGGACGATGGTCTCAGCCATCTCCACTTCAAGCGGGCCGGGAACACCGAAACTGGTACCGGACTCGAGGGCTTGGGAGACCGCGCGGCGGACCGGCTCTGCGGCATGACCGAGAATGGCCGGACCCCAGGTGCAGACGTAGTCGACGTAGCGGTTGCCATCGACATCGAAAAGACAAGCCCCGGAAGCCGAGCGGGCGAAGAAGGGATTCCCTCCCACAGCGCGAAAAGCACGGACGGGCGAGTTGACGCCCCCGGGAATCACCTGCAATGCGCGCTCGAAGAGCGCCGCGGAATTCGGCCACATGCGAAGCGCAACGTAGCATCCGATTGGGCGAGGGCAACCCAAACCGGGACGGGGTGTCAGCCTGCCGGACGCTGCGATTTCAACTGGGCCAGGAATTCCTGGCATTTCTTCTGCATGGCCGCGAAGTCGGGATGATGGGGGTGGTTCTGGAGGATGTCCACCATGGCCAGGAGCATGTCCTGTGTGGGATTGATGGCAAAGAGGCTTTGAAACTTCAGGAACTGGGCCCGCGGGCCCTCCACATTGCCCCATCGTCCGGGGTTGGCGGTGCGGATTTCCAAGGCCTGGAGGTAGAGATCCCAGGCAGCGATGGCCGGATTGAGTGCCTTCTCTTCCATGCGGGCATCAACGACGAACTCCTTGTACAGGTCTGGAATGGCTTCCAGTTTCCATTCGCCTTCCTTGCGCCCGCGGAATTTCCCCCCGAGTCCATATTGCCGAAGCATCGGCGACGACTGGACGGAAGATCCGGAAAGAAACGTGCTGCGCAAGTCGGCGAATTCTTTGGTTTTGCTTTCCAGCCAAGCCTGCCAAGCAGGATCCTTCTTCGGGTTGGATGCCCCGGATACAAAGAGGTAGGCGAATCGTACCAATTCGGTGTAGTCGAGAACGGTCAGAGCCTGGTCTTGGCGGAATTTTCCACTGATCTGCTCCCGTTCTTTCTTGTCCCGGTCTTTGCGGAGAGCGGCAAACAGTTCGTCGGGAGGGGCGGGCAGCTTGCCCCCGCAAGATTCAAAAAAAGTCTGCGCCGCACCGGACCCCGACACTGCCTGGGTGATGTCCCGGGAAAAACTTTCCTCGGCATTCTTGTTGCTTTCATCATGGATCTGCTGGGCTTTTTTCAATGCCAATTCCAAAGCATCGAGCGTGGTCTCGGCACGCAGGACTCCGAAACCGAGAAGGGTGCAGGCAATTGATCCAGCGGCCAAAATCCTCAAAAACTTCATAGAGCCTGAATAGAACTTATTGCCCAAACAGTCCATGTAAAAGGAATGGTTGATTATGGCAGCCTAAGCAACATTTTCCGTTGCACTCAAACACAACGAAGCCAATATGGCGATCCATGTCAAAGCCGTGTTTCCACGCCAGCATCGAAGGCGCCCAGCATGGGGCCAAGACCCTCGACCAGTTCCTCGCCTTTGCCAAATCGTCCGGTGCAGCCGGCGCCCAGCCCTCCAATTACATGCTGCAAGAGGGGTCCAAATTCAAAACCGCCAAGGAAATCCAGAACGCCTTTGACCAACACGGGCTGAAGCTCGATGGCATCTCCGCCCACTGTCCCTTCTGGGTGCACACCACCGCCTGGACCGCCTCACCCACCGTCCGACCCTTCATCCCAGCTGAAGTCGCGGCCCTGTCACCGGAAAAAATTGAGGCCTGGGCTGAAAGTTACGTCCTTCGTTTACTGGAACTCTGCCAGCAACTCGGGGTCAAAATTCTCCCCATGTTCTGGGGAACCGCCTTCGGCTGGGAAACCGCCAGTGGCTACCCCTGGGGCTTTTGGAACGGCCCGGGTTATGACCTGATCAAGGAAGGCGGCGAGCGCTTCGCAAGCAAAACGGCCAAAATCCGCCAGACCGCCCGCCAGGCCGGCATCTTCCTTGCCCACGAAATCCACCCTGGAACCGCGGCCATGACAGCCGAGGACTTCCTCCTCCTGGTCAAGGTCTGTGACGGCGACCCCTGCCTCACGGTCAACGCCGACCCTTCGCACTGCTGGGAGGGTGAATCCTGGGAGGACCGATTCCGCGCCATCAGTGACCGCGTCCTGGCTGCCCATGTCAAAAACTACACCATCCGCCCGGGCATTGCGTTGCGGAAAATGGCCCCGGACTGGAAAGACCGCGCCATGCAATTCGTCGATCTGGCCAGCGGCGACCTCAGCATGCCCCGTTACGTCGAGATGCTCATCGGCATCGGTTACCCGGCCCGCTACTGCCGCATCACCGGCAGTACCACCGCGCCCCTGGTGGTCGAAGCCGAAAGCGCCTATCGCGGGCTTGACGCCACCAGCGCCGCCGGCATCGCCTACACCCGGGACCACCTTTGCTTCCCCGTCGCTGAAGGCTCCTTCGAGGACGGCATGGGGGCTTAATCCGGGGAGAATGGAACGCGCATCCCTTTTCCCCCTTCGAGCATCAAAGCCCGCCGGCAATTTCTTCCCAACCCGCAACTGAAAATCCAACACCAACCATCACCCGATCATGAACCCCGCATTCCCTGACATCTCAAAAATCACCTTCGAAGGTGCCTCCTCCAAAAACCCGCTCGCTTTCAAGCACTACAACGCCTCCGAGCTGGTCGAAGGCAAGTCCATGAAGGACCATCTGCGCTTCGCCGTTTCCTACTGGCACACCTTCCGCGGCACAGGACAGGATCCCTTCGGTATCGGCACCGCCCTACGCCCGTGGGACGACGGCTCTTCCTCCATTGCCAACGCCCAGAAACGCGCCCGCGTGGCCTTTGAATTCATCGACAAACTCGGCGCACCTTATTACTGCTTCCACGACCGCGATGTCGCCCCCGAAGGTGCGACCCTGGCCGAAAGCAACAAAAACCTCGACGAGGTGGTGAAGGTCCTCAAAGAGGAACAACAGCGCACCGGCATCAAGCTCCTGTGGGGCACGGCCTGCCTCTTTGTCCATCCCCGCTACATGCACGGCGCGGCCACCAGCCCGAATGCCGATGTATTTGCCTATGGTGCAGCCCAGGTCAAGAAGGCCCTCGAGGTCACGCATGAACTCGGCGGTGCCGGTTACGTCTTCTGGGGTGGACGCGAAGGCTACAGCACCCTCTGGAACACAAACCTGAAACGCGAAATGGACCACCTCGCCCGTTTCCTCCACCTCGCCGTCGAGCACAAGAAGAAGATCGGCTTCACCGGTCCGTTCTACATCGAGCCCAAGCCAAAGGAACCCACCCGCCACCAGTACGACTCCGATTCCGCCGCCTGCCTCAACTTCCTGCGCGAATACGGACTGCTCGAACACTTCAAACTGAACATCGAAACCAACCACGCCACCCTGGCCGGCCACACCATGCAGCACGAATTGGAAGTCGCCGCCGCAGCGCAGGCTTTGGGCTCGATCGACGCCAACACCGGAGATGAACTCATCGGCTGGGACACCGACCAGTTCCCCACCAGCATCTACCTCACCACCCAGATCATGCTCTCCGTCCTCAAAGCCGGCGGTCTGACCACGGGTGGATTGAATTTCGATGCCAAAGTGCGCCGGGAAAGCTTCGAGCCGGTCGATCTCTTCCACGCCCACATCGGCGGCATGGATGCTTTTGCCCGCGGTCTCAAAATCGCCGCCGCCATCCGCAAAGACGGCCGCTTGGACCAGTTCGTCAAACAACGCTACCAGACTTGGGATTCCGGCATCGGGGCCGACATTGAAAAAGGCAAGGTTTCCCTCACCGACCTCGAGGCCTACATCCTCAAGAAGAACGAAATCACGCCGAACACCTCGGGTCGCCAGGAATACTTGGAAAATCTGATCAACGAGTTCATCTGATAAGAAGAGCGAAGGGATGAGGCAAGGCGGGAGGCCCCGCCTTGCCCGCCGATTCCGCGCGACCCCGCTTCGGCGAAGGGATATCTTTCGTCTTTACAGCCCCCGCCCCCTGCCGCCACTCTTTTCGGCTTCATGAGCTCGAAACCGTTACGGCTGGGTCTGCCCAAGGGCAGCCTGCAAGAAGCCACCCTCGCTCTATTCAAGAGCGCTGGCTTCCATATCACGGTTTCGTCCCGGTCCTACAAACCCTCCATCAACGACCCCGAACTGGAAATCCGCCTTTTGCGTGCCCAGGAAATTGCCAAATACGTCGAGGAAGGCTTCCTCGATGCCGGTCTCACCGGGCGTGATTGGGTGCATGAGTCGCGCTCCAAGGTCCAGGTCGTCAAGGACCTCCCCTTCAACAAAGCCACCTCTTCGCCCGCCCGCTGGGTTCTGGTGGTCCCGGAAAACTCCAAGATCACCAAACCCGCCCACCTCCAGGGCAAGCGCATCGCCACCGAGGCGGTCAATATCACCAAGGACTACCTCGCCCGCCACAAGATCAAGGCCCACGTCGAATTCTCCTGGGGCGCCACCGAGGTCAAGGTGCCCGAGCTGGTCGACGCGATTGTCGATATCACCGAAACCGGCAGTTCGCTCCGGGCCAACAAGTTGCGCATCGTGGACACCCTCTTGGAATCCTATCCACAATTGGTGGTGAACCATGGCGTTTGGAAGAAACCGGCCGCCCGGCGCAAGTTCTCCACGCTCGCCCTCCTCCTCGAAGGAGCCCTCAACGCCCGGGACAAGGTCGGCCTGAAGATGAATGTCCCCACCAAACGGCTGGAAAAACTCCTCCAAGCCCTGCCCGCCCTGCGCAATCCCACCGTCGCCCCCCTGGCCAACGGCAATTGGGTTGCCATCGAAACCATCATCGATGAGGTCGTGGTCCGGGAAATCATCCCCCAATTGAAAGAATTGGGTGCTGAAGGAATCATTGAATATCCGCTGAATAAAGTTGTCTACTGAAACAAAGGTCCATAATCTGTCCAGCCTCTCAATACTATGGGTTCGATCAAAAAGAAGCGCAAAGAGAAGATAGCCAAGCACAAACGGCGCAAACGTCGCCGTCTGAATCGCCACAAGAAGCGGTTGCGCTACAAGTCCTAGCTTTCTAGGTTGTCCGGGTGCGCTCCCGGTCTCTCTCCTCACTGCTTGCTGCGGGGTGCGTGTTCACACTCACCCCGCTGCTGCTTCGTGGACAATCCCTTCCCCCCCAGGTTCACAATCCACTCCCGGAGATCGAGGAAGACCTCGAAAACTACAAAAATCCCACCCCCACGGCAGCTGCGGGCCGTCCCCAACGGGCCGCCGCCGCGGCCGCTTTCGCCCTCGGCCTCCAATTGGAACAACAGGGACGGGCGACCGAGGCCCTCGCCCGTTTCCGCCAAGCGGTCCAGGACGACCCCCAATACATCCCCGCCCAAGCCCGTGTCGCTCTCTCGCTTCTCAAATCCAACCGCCCCACGGAAGCTCTCGAATCCGTCGCGGCCTCGCTCGCCCGCCAGCCCCAGTCCCCGGAATTGATGGCCCTCCGTGCCCTCGTGCACGTCCACCTCAATCAGCTCCGGGAGGCCTCCCTTTGGGCGGAAAAATCACGCACCCTCAACCCTCTCCTGGTGGTCAATTACGCCACCCTCGCCTCTGTCGCCCTGGCCGAAGACAAACCCGCACGATTGCGTCAGCTCTTTCAGGAAGCCCAGAAAATCAAAACCGACCGCGCCGATTACTACGCCCGCCAAGCCCTCTTGTGGATCCAAGTCCTCCCTTCCGACGGCAAAACCCTGCCTTCCGAAGCCGCCCGCGAAACCGCACCTCTTCTCAAACAGGCTTCCTCCCTCGATCCGGACAACCTTTCCTTGCGGCTCGCCTCTGGTCAGGCCGCCTTCCAGGCCGGAAACATCCGAGAGGCCCTGGCCGAATTCTCAGTGGTAGAAAAACGCCGCCCCAACCTGCCCTTGCTCCGCCTGCGCATCGGCGAGTGCCACCTCAAACTCCAGCAATACGCGGAGGCCCTTCCCTACTTCGAATGGCTCTACGACCGCGATCCCTCCCAGCGTCAACTCCTCCCTGCCATCGGCGAATTGCACGCCAAACTCGGCCAATGGGCCAAAGCCTCTGAGTTCTACCAACAGGCCGTGATTTTCGCTCCTCCAGAACCCCGCGTTTACTTTGCCCTTGCCGAGGCCCAGACCAAGGCCGGCGAACATTCCGCCTGCCTGGCCACATTGGATGACGCCCAGCGTCGCTTCCCCAACCTGCCCGCCTTCCCCTACCTCCGCGCCATGGTGCTATTTGCCCAGGGGGACTACCCGGCCTCCCTTGAAGCCTTCGTCAAAACGGAAACGCTCGCCCTCGGCGGGCTGGATTCGTTGCTCAACCGGGAGTTCTACTTCCGCAAAGCCGTCTGTGCGGAAAAAGCCGCTGAACGGGTCACCATGGAACTCGCCCTCCGCCGCTGTCTGGACATGAATCCGGACGACCATGAAGCCCTGAACTTCCTCGGCTACTCCCTGGCTGAACGGGGCGAACGCCTCGAGGAGGCCCGCGCCCTCATCCTGCGGGCGGTTGAATTGCAGCCCACCAACGGCGCTTACCTTGACAGCCTGGGTTGGGTCCACTACCAACAGGGCCGATACCGGCACGCCCGGGCCTATCTCGCCCGTGCCGAGAAGAAAATGCCCGGCGATCCCGTCGTGCTCGAACATCTCGGCGATGCCTGGCTGAAACTCGGCCATCCCGCCCGCGCGCGGGAATGCTGGACCCGGGCCCTGGAAAAGAGCGAGAATCCCACCTCCGTTCGAGAAAAAATCCAACAACTTCCCCCAGACACCCCATGAGTACTCCCACCTGTCCCGAATGCAGCATGCCCGACGTCATTTCCCACCCCGGCCATTGGGAGTGCCTCACCTGCGGACACGAATGGCCCCGCGAACCCGAGCCCGAGCCCACCCGGGTGGTCAAAGACGCCCACGGCAACATCCTGGCCAATGGCGACATCGTTGCCCTGATCAAGGATCTGCCCCTCAAGGGTTCTTCCCAGGTCTTGAAAGGCGGCACCAAATCAAAACCCATACTCCTCGTCGAAGGTGACCATGAAATCTCCTGCAAAATCGACGGCGTGGCCATCGGCCTTAAAGCCTGCTTCGTCCGCAAAGCATAGCGGGGTCGTATTTCTTTCCTCTTGAACCGCCCGCAAGGTGCGACTCAGCCATCATGCCATCGGAACCGGCCTTGTGATTTGCCACCCGGTTGCTAAAATGCCCCTGCATTCAAAAACCGCACCCTCAACCCAAGACCATCCCATGAACCGTAGAACCGCCCTCAAAACCCTCGCGCTCGCCAGCGCCGCCAGCGCCCTTCCCGGCGCCTTGAACGCCCAAACTTCCTCCACCGCCGCCGCACCCGCACCTGTCGTCGGTCCCTTTTCCCTCCCTCCACTGCCCTACGCACCCGCCGCGCTCGAACCCCACATCGACACCCAGACCATGGGCATCCACCACGACAAGCACCACGGAGCCTACGTCAACAATCTCAACAAACTGGTCAAGGAACAACCCAACGCCCTCCCCACCACCAACCCGGTGGATTTGATCCAAAAACTCGACCAGGTCCCGGAAGCCTTCCGCACGCTGGTACGCAACAACGCCGGAGGCCATGTCAACCACACCCTCTTCTGGACCAGCCTTTCCGCCAAGCCCGCATCGCCCTCCCCGGCCTTGGTCAAAGCCATCGACCGCGATCTCGGCGGCATGGACGGCCTGAAAAAATCCCTTACCGAAACCGCCCTGAAGGTCTTCGGCAGTGGCTGGGCCTGGCTTTCTCTCTCCAAAGAAGGAAAACTGGTCATCGAACCCACCCCCAATCAGGACAACCCCCTCATGCACGGCAACCAGCCCCTTCTCGGACTCGACGTCTGGGAACACGCCTACTACCTCCGCTATCAAAACCGCCGCGCCGATTACCTCTCCGCCCTCTTCAACATCATCGCTTGGGACGCGGTTTCGGAACGATTTACCCGAAAAATTTGATGAATCATTCTTTCGCTGGTAGCATCTCATGAAGAGCTCCTGCCATGTCGAAACTACCCTCAAAATCCGCCTCGAGCCGGGTATCCAAGCCCAAAAGACCGATCATGGCTGCTCGCTCACGTCCCACCGCCCCCGGACTGCTCCCGACGCGGGAAAAGTCTTTGCAAGGGATCACGGCGGCGGTCATCCGGGCCAGCATATCTGTCCTGGGTAAACCGTCCTCACCCCAGTCCTTCCCGCCCAAAAAACCATCTCCATCTCCGCGCGCTTAAAAAAGACAAGCGGGATGCGTTTCATCGGCTTCGCCAGAGTAGGGCGACGGGTTCAAGATCTCCCTTCCCGTTCCGGTTCTTTCCCTGCGATGGGCCCCGCGACCTGGTTTCCAGGGAAAATTCCAGCCTTGAACCCTGCCCTCCGTATCGCTTGGCTTGATCCCTTCCATGTCTCTGACTCCTTTCACCAGCCGCCTCATCGCCGACGTCGGCATCTCCCTCGGTGACGAAGGCAAGGGCCGCCTCATCCCCGAGGTTGTCGACGAATTGCAGTCCACCTCCGCCTCGGTCTCCGTTGTTCTCAAAGTCAACGGCGGGGCCAATTCCGGCCACACGGTCGCCGGGGAAAAATTCAACCTCCTCCCCTGCGGCGTCGTTCTGCCCACCATTCCCCACCTCTGCATCGGCGCGGGCGTGGTCGCCGACCCCCGCAAGATCGGCTGGGAAGGCCGCGAAAAAGAGGCCAAAGGCCACGATGTCTTCTCCCGCCTCGTTCTCGACGAACGCACCCAGGTCTCCGACCTCACCCACCGCCTCCTCGACCTCGCCTGGGAAGATTACCGCAAGCATGTCCTCGGCGAAGAACCCCGCGGTTCCACCGGGCGGGGCATCACCCCGGCCTACATGGAGGAAACCGGCCAGTGGCAGATCACCTACGCCGACTTCCTCGGACCCCGGGCCGACTTCACCCGCAAATTGACCCAGCGCGCCGACCGAGCCCTCCGCACCATCGAGTTCGTTTGCCGCGTTTCCCCGTCCACATTTTCCTCCTTCTTTGACACCCTCACCCAGGCCGAACTCCGTGCCAACGCCGATGCGCTCGCCCTCGGTGTTTTCCCCAAGGAGGAATTCGACTTCACCCGCTTCCGCGGAGCCGAACCCTTCAGTCTCAACCTCGAAAACCTGACCGACGCCTATTGGGAAGCCGGTCAGCGCCTGACCCGCAATATCGGCGAAGTAAGGGAAATCATCCTGCGCGAAGTCGCCGCCGGACACACCGTGGTGGGCGAATTCGGCCAGGCCTACTGGCTGGACAAGCGGCACGGGTTTTCCCCCAACGTCACCGCCTCCCACAGTTTCACCCCCGAGTTCTTCGAAAGCGCCGGCATCCCGGTCCAACCCATCCACACCATCGGCGTGGCCAAGGCCTACGACACCAAAGTCGGAACCCACGTCTTTCTGACCGAGATGGACGAAGCCCATCCCCTATCCGTTCTCTTGAAGAAACTCGAATACGGCACAAGCACCGGACGCCAACGCATGGTCGGCTGGTATGACGCCGTGGAAAAGGGCGATGCGCTCCGCTACGGCGGCTACCAGGACCTGATGATCAACAAGCTCGACGCCCTGACCCACCGCGGGGAATGGAACGGCGACCTCCTCATCTGTACGGCCTACGAAGATGCCACCGGCAAACGTTACACCCATGTTCCCCGGAATGATGCCGTCCGCAAAACCCTCCGCCCGGTCTATTCCCGGCACCCCGGCTGGACGGGCGACCTATCCGGCATCCGGCGATTCTCCGACCTTCCCCCCCAAGCCAAACAATACACTGCCGCCATGGTCCGCGCACTGGTCGAGGTGGCCGGGGCGACGGATCCCCTGCCCAATCTGCGCTACCTTGGTGTCGGCCCCGAACCCTCGCAGATCATCAAGGATCTCCCCCCCACCATCGATCTGATCCGCGGTTGAACCGGATCCCGCTCATTTCATGAAAAAAGCGCTGATCGTCATCGACGTCCAAAACGACTATTTCCCCGGCGGACATTACCCGCTTTGGGAAGTGCACCCCGCCTTGGCCACCATCGTCCAGACCATTCACCGCGCCCGCCATACCGGTATCGAGGTCGTCCTCATCCAACACATCTTCCGGTCCGCCTCCGGACCCGCCCCCTTTTTCAACGAGGGGACCTCCGGGGCGGATCTCCATCCCGATATCCTCGCCGCCGCACCAGATGCCCCCGTGATGGTCAAGGCCTACGCCGACAGTTTCCAGGATACCGGCTTGGCCGCTTACCTCGATGATAGGGAAATCGGGGAAATACTCCTATGCGGCATGCTGACGCAAAACTGCGTCACCCACACCGCCTTGTCCAAACAAGCGGAGAAATACGCCACCACTGTGCTGGCTGATGGTTGCGCCACTTCCGACAAAATGGTCCACCTCATCGCCCTCCGCTCACTCAGCGCCCGGGTCCGGGTGGTCAACTCCTGCGATGTCTTTTGAGGCAATCGTCATTTCCCGTTGCCGCCCGGAATAGATGGCCCATCATGGACGAGGCCATGAACCCCGGACCGCATTCTTGCCCGTACGGACCGCCTCCCCCCGATGACTTGGTCGCATGGGAAGCCGCATGGCAAAACCATCCCACCATTGGCTTGGGCCAACCCTGGCGCCCAGCACCCGAAACCGATTTCCTCGCCGGACAGGTCACTCTTGGATGGTCCGACCAGGCCTGGCATGTGCTGGCCGTCCTGCCCGACCGCGACATCCACAACTCCGCCCGGGGCACTCAGGAGCCTTGTTGGCAGACGGGCGATGTCTTCGAGATTTTTTTCCGACCAGAGGGACAGGAAAGCTACTTCGAGATCCACCTCACCCCCGAGAACCACGGCTGCCGCCTACGATTCCCGGGGACCGCCTTCCGCGATCAATTGCTGGCCTCCAAACCGGAACGGACCGACTGGTTCCTGGACTATGCCTTTTCGCCCGAAGGCTTGGTCACCCACACCCGGGTGCAGCGAGAAAAAAACCGCTGGCTCGCCGGCGCCACCCTGCCTTTCGCTGCCTTCCTGGAAAACGGCGACATCCGTCCGGTGAGACCCTGGAAAACCGCCTTCTGCCGTTACGACTACACCCGTGGGCGGGATCTTCCCATTTTATCCTCCACCGCAGGCCTTCCCCGCCCCGCCTTCCATGCATCCGAACACTGGCCTATCATGGATTTCACCGCAGCATGAACGACACACTCCGCCGAATCCCCCTTTCCTGGGTCGTGGGAAACCACACCTCCCTCGAATCAACGCCTCTTCAAACCGTTCCCGCTACGGTTCCCGGCTCCGTCCAGCTCGACTGGGGCCGGTCCAAGAATTGGCCGGAGTATTGGCGGGAGGACCATTTCCTGAAGTATGCGGGATTGGAAAACTTCTTCTGGACCTACTCGGCCCGCCTGGAGCTGCCCACCGCCCGGCCGGACCACCATTTGTTTTTTGTCTGTGGAGGCATCGACTACCGATTTCAAATCTGGCTCAATGACCAGATCCTGCTCGAACAGGAAGGCATGTTCACCCCGGTCCGCCTCGACCTGACCGAACAGGCCCGGACTGGCGACGAACTCCTCATCGTACTTTTTCCGCCCCCCAAAGCCCACGACCGGAGCCGGGACCGCACCCAGGCCGACGGATCCTGCAAGCCGCCGGTTTCCTACGGTTGGGATTTCCACCCCCGCCTCATCCCCAGTGGGATCTGGAAAGACGCCTACCTGGAATACCGCCCCGCCTTCCACATCCACCAAGTCAACATCCGCACCACATTCGACAGCGGCATGGTCGAGGCCAAACTCGAGGTCCGTACCGAAATGAGCCTGCCCGGGCGCGGCCAGCTCCGCATCACGCTTCTCGATCCCGACAATGCCCCGCTCTTCACCAATTCCCTCGGCTTCGACGAATCCGCCACCGGGGAGAAAAAGCTATCCTGGTCCAAGAGCGTCGCCTTTCCCCGTCTCTGGTGGCCCAACGGTCACGGCGAACAACCCCTCTATAAACTCCGGGTCCAGCTCATCGGCCAGGCCGGTGAGGAACTCGATGCCATCGAACAACGGATCGGGTTCCGTCGCATCCGCCTGGTCATGCACGATGGTGCCTGGACCCTTCCCGCCACCGGCGGAACCCCCGTCTCCCGCCGCAACCCGCCCATCACCCTGGAAGTCAATGGCCGCAAAATCTTCGCCAAAGGCTCGAATTGGGTGCCGCCCGAGATCTTTCCCGGCACCGTCACCCGCGAAACCTACCTGCCCCTCCTCCGCATGGCCAGGAACGCCCACTTCAACCTCGTCCGGTGCTGGGGTGGCGGTGCCGTCAACAAACCGGAATTTTACGACATCTGCGACGAACTCGGATTGCTCGTCTGGACGGAATTCCCCCTGGCCTGCCTTTCCTACGAGACCGAGCCCGACTCCTATTACCTGCGCGTCCTTGACCGCGAGTCCCGCTCGATCATCCGCCAGATCCGCGGGCACGCCTGCCACGCCATCTGGTGTGGAGGCAACGAACTTTTCAACAGCTGGTCGCAAATGACCGACCAGTCCCATGCCCTCCGATTGCTCAATCGCAATTGCTACGAACTCGACCCGGAAACCCCCTTCCTCCCCACCTCCCCACTCATGGGCATGGTCCATGGCGACTACCGCTTCCGCACTCTGGAAGGGGAGGAAGTCTTCCAAATCTTCGCCCGCGAGTCCGGCAAGCGCACGGCTTACGTCGAGTTTGGTTGCCCGGGGGCATCCCCGTCCGATTACCTGCGCACCTTCATCCCCGAAAAGGATCTTTTTCCCCCGTCCACCGGGACATCCTGGGAATGGCACCACGCCTTCAGGGCCTGGGCCGGTGATCCCGAATCCTGGTTGATGTTGTCCACCGTCGAGCATTACTTCGGTCCGTCGAAATCCCTGGAGGAACTGGTCGAGCGTTCGCAAATGCTCCAATGCCAGGGATTGAAATGCCTCTATGAGGAAGCCAGGCGGCAGAAGCCGGTGGCATCGATGGCCCTCGGTTGGTGCCTCAATGAACCGTGGCCCACTGCCGCCAACAACAGCCTCATCAACTGGCCGGACAAACCCAAGCCGGCTTACTTCGCCGTCGTATCCTCCTGCCGCCCGGTCATCGCCAGCGCCCGCGTTCCGAAGTTTTCCTGGAGACCCGGTGAGCTCTTCAGCGCAGAATTGTGGATTCTGAACGATTCACCCGACCTCGTGCCTCCCGGTCGCTTCGAAGCCGAACTGGACTACGGATCGCGCATCGCCTCGCTCGGCAACTGGGACCATCCCGGCAGCCTTCCCAACGTCAACATCAAGGGACCGCGCGCCGAGGTCAAATTGCCCGAAGACCTGCCGTCCGAATTCAAAATCCGCGTGCGTCAGGTCGAAAAACCCGCCTGGGATTCCGAATACACCTTCGTGCGTGCCCGGTGAATTGACCGCGCGGTTTGTTCAAAGTCCCAGTCGCTTCGTACGCTCCGCAGCCCGCTGCGCTTTGGCCTTCTTTTGGTCCACGATCTTGGTTTTGCGCTTCCGCACCTGCCGTTCCAGCTTGTTCACCGCCACATCAATGGCCGCGTAGAGATCGCTCTTGTGGTCCTCAATGTGGATGTCCGGCCCCGGCACCGCCAGATGGACCTTCACCGAAAAGGCCTTCGATGGGTTGCGCAGCTCATCGTGGTCCAACACCACATGCGCGGCGATGATGTCGTCGGTCAGGTGCTCCAGATGGCTGATTTTTTGGGTGACAAAGGCCTGGATGGCCCCGGTCAGTTTCAGGTGGCGGGAACTGATATGGATTTGCATCAATCCTAAGTTACGACTCGCCCGGCATGATGGCAACTCCAACCCCCCGTCCCTCCCTGCGCATTCGCGCTTTGCACCCGTCCTTTCCGGGCATAGGCTGGCGGGTTGATGAAAATCGCCCGCCCCACACCCCTCACGGACGCCGGAACCATCCGTATCCGCGGGGCGCGCACCCACAACCTCAAAGGAGTCGACCTCGACCTCCCCCGCAACCGCCTCACCGTCATCACCGGCCCCTCCGGCTCGGGCAAATCTTCCCTCGCCTTCGACACGCTCTTCGCCGAAGGCCAGCGCCGTTACATGCTTTCCCTCTCTTCTTACGTGCGCCAGTTTCTCGACCGTCTCGACCGGCCCGACGTCGACTCCATCGAAGGCCTCTCACCCGCCATCGCCATCGAGCAGCGCACCGCCAGCGGCAACCCCCGGTCCACCATCGCCACCACCACGGAAATCTTCGACCACCTCCGTGTCCTCTTCGCCACCCTAGGACGCCCCCACCACCCGGTCACCGGAAAACCCCTCCAGCGCTGGAGCGTCGAGGACATGGCCACCCGCATCCTGGATGAACCGGCCGGCGACCGCTTCGTGCTTCTGGCCCCGCTCCCCACCGGGGATGCCGGCGATCTCCGCGGCCTGCTCGACCGGCTACGCCGCGAGGGCTTCGCCCGCATCCGCCTCGACGGAACCTTCCTCACTCTCGACGAAAATCCCAAACCGGACCGCAACCGGACGCACCAACTGGAGGTTGTTGTCGATCGGCTCAAAGTCGAACCCGCGGCCCGTTCGCGTCTTTCCGATTCGCTCGAACTCGCCCTGAAAACGGGCGACGGGGTCGTCATCGTCCACTGGCCCCCTGCGGATGGCGGCACGGCGGTGGAATGGGCCCTGAGCCACCGGAACTTCGATCCTGAAACGGGCCACCGCTTCGCCGACCTCAGTGCCGGGCACTTTTCATTCAACAATCCGCTTGGCGCCTGTCCCCGCTGCCACGGACTGGGCACGGAAATCATCGCCGACCCCACCCTCTGCGTGCCCGACCCCGGCAAAAGTCTCGACGACGGGGCCATCGCC
Source organism: Candidatus Methylacidiphilales bacterium (assembly GCA_033875315.1). NCBI lineage: Bacteria > Pseudomonadati > Verrucomicrobiota > Methylacidiphilae > Methylacidiphilales > Methylacidiphilales bacterium. The sequence continues at coordinate 19,620 of JANRJG010000006.1, read as the reverse complement.
CCATGGGCCAAAATCCCCAAACGCCAAACCGGCCACCATCGCTCCCTTCTCCGCGACCTCGCCCGCCACGCCGGGGTTTCCACTGCCACGCCCTGGGCCGCCCTGCCGGAATCGTTCCGCAACCTCATCCTTGAGGGTTCCCGCGGAGAACCCGTTCCGATGGCCACGCTGCGCGACGGCCGGGTCGTGACCGAGCCCCGCCCTTTCGAAGGCCTGGCCGCCTGGATCCAGGACCTGCATGACCGGAGCGAAAGCCCTCTGGCCCGCCAACGGCTCAAGCGCTACATGACCCGCCAGACCTGCCGCGAATGCGCCGGGAAAAGACTCCGCCCGGAAATCCTTGCCGTCCGCCTGGACCGTGGCCCTGGTGCCCAACCCCTGGGCATCCACGAATTCTGCGCCCTCACCGCCTCCGGTGCCCTTGAATTCCTCGAGCAAAATCCATGGAGCGACCGCGACCGCGCTATCGGCGGGGAACTCCTGACCGAGATCCGCGGCCGCCTGCGCTTCCTCTGCGAGGTCGGCCTGCCCTACCTAACCCTTGACCGCGAAACCGGCACACTCTCCGGAGGCGAGATGCAGCGCATCCGTCTCGCCTCCCAACTGGGTTCCGGCCTCACCGGGGTCCTCTACGTGCTCGACGAACCCAGCATCGGCCTCCACCCCCGCGATCACGCCCGCCTGCTCGACACCCTCCGAGGCCTCCGCGACCAGGGCAACACCATCGTCGTGGTCGAACACGACGAGGATACCATCCGCCAAGCCGATTGGGTGGTGGAAGTCGGTCCATCCGCCGGCATCCACGGCGGGCGGATCACCGGGATGGGCACCCCTCGGGAGATCATCCAGAACCCGACTTCCCTCACCGGTCGCTACCTCGCAGGAACACTCGATCTTTTCACCGGGCGGCGCACCGCCCCGGAGCAGGGTTGGATCACTCTCGAGGGTGTGACGGAAAACAACCTGCAAAACATCGATGTCCGATTCCCCATCGGCTGCCTGACCTGCATCACCGGCGTCAGCGGATCGGGCAAAAGCACCCTCATCCACGATGTGCTCAGCCGTGCGCTCTTCCGCCATTTCGGCACCGGCAAGGAACGGCCCGGGGCCCACCGCCGCATCACCGGTCTCGAAGCCCTGGAAAAAGCGGTCATCATCGACCAGTCCCCCATCGGCCGCTCCCCACGCTCCAACGCCGCCACCTACCTCGGGGCCTTCGACGGCATCCGCAACCTCTTCGCCCAACTCCCGCTCGCCCGCGTGCGCGGCTTCACCAAATCACGCTTCAGCTTCAACACCCCCGGCGGCCGCTGCGAACACTGCCAGGGTGACGGCATCATCACCATGGAAATGCAGCTCCTGCCCGACGTGCATGTGACTTGTGAGGCCTGCAAAGGCCGGCGTTTCAACCGCGAAACCCTCGAGATCACCTACAAGGGCCACACCATCGCCGATGTCCTGGGCTTGACCGTCGAGCAGGCCCTCACCCTCTTCAAGAACATCCCGGAAGTGGCGGACCGGCTCGAGACCCTCGCCTATGTCGGCCTGGGTTACCTTCCCTTGGGCCAGGGAGGCACCAGCCTCAGCGGCGGCGAAGCCCAGCGAATCAAGCTTGCCGCTGAACTTTATCGTAAAACAAACGGTAAAACCTGTTACATTCTCGATGAGCCAACCACTGGCCTGCATTTCTCGGACATCGAAGTCCTGCTTTCCATGCTTTTCAAGCTCCGTAATGCTGGTAATACGATCTTAATCATTGAACATCATTTGGATGTGATCAAAAACGCCGACCATATCATCGACTTGGGACCCGGGGGTGGAGCCGCCGGGGGAACTGTCGTGGTCACAGGCACTCCCGAACAAATCGCCGCCCATCCCGCCAGTTTCACCGGACAATTCCTTGGCCCCAAGCTCCGCGCACCCCGCGCTGGCACCCAGCGGCCCGACCCCCAGGATGAACCCACTTTGCTTTAAAGCTTCTTGGCTTGTGCTGGGGTGGTTCGCCGCCGTCACCCCATTGGCCGCCGAATCCTCGTTCTTCGAGCGAAGGGCCATGTCGCTGGCGCAACAGACTTTCCAGGACAACCTGTATGATGCGGCCGAGGACCGTCTGACCAAGTTCCTCGCCAAATACCCGGATTCAGATTTCAAAACCGAGGCTAGATGGCTTCTCGGTCAGGCCTATTTTTTCCAAGGCAAGCTGCCCCAGGCATTGGAAATCTTCAAAACGCCGCCGACCAAAGGCGACGACAAATTCCGCACCGGATACCTCTACTGGGAAGCCCAAACCCTTGCCGCCCAGGAACGTTGGGCCGAAGCCGCCGAACGCCACCAGACGTTCCTGAAAAACCACCCGGAAGACCCCCTTGCCGATGACGTCCGCATCGGACTCGCTGCCGCTCTACACCGGCTGGAGAAAAACAGCGAGGCCATGGCCCTCCTCGACCCGATCATCGCTGCCGGCTTCGCCCAGCCTCCCGCCCGCAAGGCCGCCCTGCAGAAATCGCGCATCCTAATCACCAGCGGCAACTTCACCACCGCCCACACGCTCCTCGAATCGCTGGCCTCTGAAAAACCCGACCCCGCGACCACGTATGAAGCCGCCTATTGGACCGGAGAACTGGCCCAGGCCGAAAAAGAACCCGACCGCGCTCTGGAATGGTACCGCAAAATCACCGGCGATTCCCGCGCCCGGCCCCGCAACCTCGTTCCCCTCGCCTGGTTTGGAACCGGCCTCGCCCACGCCGCCAAAGAGAACTGGACCGCCGCTTCCGACGCCTTTGAACAGGCCTTCTCCCTCGCCCTCGACCCCAAGGTCGTCGAACCCGCCGTCGTCCGTTACCTGGAAGCCAACGCAAAATCCAATACCCTGGCCAAAGCCGGTCTGCGCGTCCGCCAATTCGTGCGCAAAAAAGAGGGCACATCCACGGTCGGCCTCTTCGCCATCGGCCGCTTCTACCGCGACCAGGGGAACGACGATGCCGCCATCGCGGAACTCGACTTCCTCATCAATTCCTATCCCAGTTCGGAATGGCGATGGCCCGCCCGCATCCTCATGGGCGAGTGCCTGAAGCGCAAAGGCGATCTGGAGGGGGCCTCTGCCGCCATGGAAGAAGTCATCACCCAGAACAAAACCGGACCCTACGCCTGCCGCGCCTTCATCCGGCAGGGGGAATGGCTTGCGGAGAAAAAAGACGATGCGGGCGCTGCCCAAAAGTTTCTCGCCGCCGTAGGGGCGGCCGATTCCCCGGACGAAAAAGAAGCCAACCTCTTCCGTGCCCTCCTCGCCTGGTCCCGCGCCGGCAATCTCGATCAATTCAATCTCACCTATCAGGCCCTCGAACAACTCAACCCCCAGTCCCGCCACCGTCCGGTCGCTTTGATGGAAAAGGCCCGCCTCCTCAACCAGAACGGGAAGACGGAAGAATCTGCGAAAATCTACCAAGAGCTTTCCGCCCGGGGTGATGACCCTGAACGCGCGGCCCAGGCCGCCCACCAATTGGCCCTGGGCGCCTTGGAAAAAGGAGATTCCGCCTCGGCCATCCGCTCGCTCCGCCAAATTGAAAAAGATTTCCCCACCTACAGCGGCCTGGCCGATGCCTCCTACCGGCGCATCCTGACCGAAGTCAACCTCGACCTCCTCAAGGGCGAGGCCGTGCGCACAGAATGGCAACAATTCATCGAGCGCTTCCCCGGCCACCCGGCCGTCATCAACGCCGAGTTCCAAGTCGCCCGCTGGCTATACCAACAGGGCAACCTCGCCGAAGCCCAGACCCGTTTTCTGGAATTCACCCAGTCGCATACCGACCACAGCCTCGCCCCGGTCGCCGCCTACTACGCCGGCAAGGCCGCCGCCACCCGTGGCGAGTTCAAAGAAGCCATCCCGCTTCTGGAAAAGGTCGCGGAAAAATCCCCGGTCAAAATCGACGCCCGCCTCCTGCAAATCCGCTGCCTCATGAATCTCAGCCAGTATGAAGCGGCCCTCACCGTCGCCGATTCCATCCTGGCCAACCGCAAGGAGGATGCCGCTTGGGTCGAAGCCTCCCTCCGCAAAGCCGGCTCACTCTTCACCCTGGCCACCCAGGATCCGAAAAAACTCGACCAGGCGCTGGCCGTGACCGAAGCCATCCTCGCCTCCCCCGCCGCCAATACCTCACAACGCAACGAAGCCGGCTTTCTCCGCGGTCAAACCCTCGCCCGGCTCGACCGCAAAAACCTCGCCCTCCAGGCCTACCTCGATGTGGTCTACGGACGGCTTCTCCCCCCGGAAGTCACGCAACAATCCCCCGAACCCGAATTCCATTGGTTCATCAAATCGGGTCTGGCCGCCGCCCAGATGCGCGAAGACCAGGGAGACATCCGCGGCGCGGTGGAAATTTACCGCATCCTCGAACGCCTGGGCGACCCGAACCGCGAGGAATTCCGCAAAAAAATCGAGGACCTCAAATCCCGCAATTTCCTCTTTGAAGACGCCTGATTCTGCTTTTGCGTCGCTTAAACGGCACTGGTACCGAGCACAACCCACTGACCCCAAGGTGCTTAAGCCCGCCATTGACTGATCGCCGGACTTTTTTATAGTGGAGACGTGGTTGCCCCCACCATACTTGTCTCGCAAGAGGGTCCCGTCAGCATGATCAAGGTCGTCGGCATGGGATCTTTCCAAAACGCTTCCCTGGTCAAATCCTACGCCCAGACCGTGGCCGATCTCGGCGTCAACACCTTCACCATCGACCTCCAGGAGTGTCCCCACATGGACAGCACGTTCATGGGTGTGCTCGCCGGCCTGGCCCGCATCCAGAAACAAACCGGAGGCCAGTTGCCCCGCGTGGTCAACGTCAACCCGCGCAACGCCGAACTCCTTGCCACCCTCGGTCTGGACCGGATCCTTCACCTCGAACCCGCACCCGCCCCGCCCACCGCCCCCTTGAGTCCCCTCCCGGCCCCGGGGGAACCCTGCAAACAAGACGTCGCCACCACCATGCTCGAAGCCCACCGCAACCTGATCGAACTCAACCGCGACAACGCTTCCAAATTCCAGGACGTCATCACCTTTTTGGAAAACAAACTCGGACGCAAGACTTCCTGAGCCTTCGTCCCTCCGCAGCCCTCCCCGAAATTCCCCGCGTGACCGGAGGGCGTTTTCCGGCATGATGCCACCCCCGACCATGGCCATCTTCCTCGCTGCCGCGGCCCTGCTCGCCGCCGTCGCATCTTCCGCCTTGTGGTGGAATTGCCGCGTCCGGCTCACCGCCGCGCGCCGCCATGTCCGCCAGCTCCTCTCGGAAAAGAAAAACTACTTCGGATTCATGCACGAAATCGGCGAGGCCTTCACCGGCGACGTCAACCAGGAACAACTCCTCGGCATGATTCTCGATGCCGTCATGCGCGTCACCTCCGCCCGCAGTGGAGCCATCTTCCTCCACCAATCCCAACACCGCCGTCTCTTCCCCGCCATGGTCCGGGGTCTGTTTCCACCGCCCGTCCCCCTTGGTCCGGAGGCCTGGGCCCGCGCCCTCCAAGGTCCGGAGCAACTCCGCGCCGTCCTCCGCGACCACCCCCTCCCGCTCGACCCTCCTTCCCCTCCCGCCGAACTCTTCCTTCATGGCGGCGGACTCCTTCTCAACGGCGAGGAAGCCGGTACGTTTTTTCCGCCCTCCCGCGACCCCGAATTCACCCCTTATTCCCTCATCTGCCTCACCCTGCTATACCGCGAAGAAACCCTCGGCCTCCTCACCATAGCCAACCCCGCCCCCCAGGACGCCTTCTCCCAAGCCGACTTCGACCTGGTGCAATCCATTGCCGCCCAGGCCGCCTTTTCCCTGCACCACGCCGCCGTGTACACGCAACTGGCGGAAAAAAAACAACTCGACCGCGACCTCCTTGTCGCCCGGGAAATCCAGCAGATCCTCCTCCCCGCCCGTTGCCCCGACATCTCCGGCTATGATTTGGCCGCCGTCAACCTTCCAGCCAAGTACGTCAGTGGCGATTACTTCGATTTCATCCAGGTCGACGAAGACCGCTGGGGCATCGTCATCGCCGACGTCTCCGGCAAGGGGGTCCCCGCTTCCCTGGTCATGGCCATGTGCCGCAGTGTCCTACGCCTCCATGCCCGCGGCTGCACCTCCGCCGCCGAACTCCTCCGCCGGGTCAACCGCGTCCTCTTCCCCGACCTGCGCAACGACATGTTCATCACCATGGCCTACGCCATCCTCGACACCCGTAAAAACGAAATCACCCTGGCCAAGGCCGGCCATGATGCCCCCCTCTTCCACCAGGCCGGCAGCAGCGTCGTCCGCCTCCTCCAATCACCCGGAATGGTCCTGGGAATTGACAGTGGGGACGTCTTCGATATGGTGATCCAGGACTTGGTTGTTCCCTTGCAACCGGGTGATACGCTCCTCATGCACACCGACGGCGTGAATGAAGCCGTCGACGAGGAAGGGCGTGAATTCGGTCGGGATCCCCTGCTGGATTCCCTCCGGAAATGCTCCAAAGACGGAGCCTCCGCCCTGACGGTCAACATCGTGGAGCGGGTCGCCCGCTTCCGCGGGACCGCCAGCCAGAACGACGACATCACCCTCTTGATCCTCCAGAAAAAATGAATCCCCAAGACCAAAACAATCAAGACAATCCAGACAATCTCCAGGACAAGCAGCCCGCCCCGGAAACCCCCGCCGAAAGCCCCGCATCCTCCGCTTCCCCGGACCCGTCCGCACTTCTCCAACAGCTTGCTGAAGCCAAGGACAAGATGATCCGAATGCAGGCCGATTTCGACAACTTCCGCAAACGCCTGGCCCGTGAAAAGGATGAGGCCGTTCGTTACGCCAACGAATCGCTCCTGGAGTCCCTCCTGCCCGTCATCGACAACTTCGAACTCGGCCTGGCCGCCGCCGAAACCGCCCCCGACGCCCGCACCATCGCCCAGGGCATGCAGATGGTTCGCACCCAGATCCAGCGCTTCCTCGGAGACTGCGGGGTCGAGGAAATCCAGGCCGTCGGCGCAGTTTTCGACCCGCACCTGCACGAAGCCATCGCCCAAGAACCCTCCCCCGAACAAGCAGAGGGCACCATCCTCGCCCAGCGTCGCAAAGGCTACAAACTCCGCGACCGACTCCTCCGTCCGGCCGCGGTCGTCGTGGCCCACACCCCGGCGGAAACACCCGCCGCCTAATCCCCAGTCCCTCATGATGATTCCCGATCCCGGATCCCTGCCCCCGTTTTTTCCTTTGTCCTGACCTGATTCCCCCTAGATTCCATCCATGGCCGCCACCAAACGCGATTACTATGAAGTCCTCGGCATCTCCCGCGAGGCCGGAGAAGAAGAGATCAAGAAGGCCTACCGCAAGATGGCGGTCAAATACCATCCCGACAAAAACCCGGGCGACAAACAGGCCGAGGAAAAATTCAAAGAACTCGGAGAGGCCTACGAGGTCTTGAGCGACCCCGATAAAAAAGCCGCCTACGACCGTTTCGGCCACAGTGCCTTCCAACAGGGCGGCGGGTCCGGACGTGCGGCTGGCGGGGGATTCCACGACCCCTTCGATGTTTTCCGGGAGGTCTTCGGCGCGGGCGGAGGAGGAGGAATCTTCGGGGACATCTTCGGCGAAGCCTTCGGCGGAGGACGTGAACAATCCGGCCGCGGGGCCGATCTGCGCTACGACCTGGAAATCAGTCTCGAGGATGCGGTGGCCGGGTGCGAAAAAGAGGTCACCCTCCGCAAATTGGAAAACTGCGAAACCTGCTCCGGCAGTGGGGCGGCCAAAGGCTCCAAAACCGTGGCCTGTCCGACTTGTCGCGGCGCGGGCAAGGTTTCGGTCAGCCGCGGTTTCTTCAACATGGTCCAAAGCTGCCCCCGCTGCCATGGATCGGGCGTGGTCATCGAACACCCCTGCACTTCCTGCGGCGGCGAGGGTCGTGCCGAAAAAAGCACCAAGGTCAAAATCCGCGTGCCCGCCGGCGTCGATTCCGGTTCGCGTCTCCGCTCCCCCGGCCTGGGCGAGGCCGGTCTGCGCGGCGGTGGCCATGGCGACCTCTACATCGTCATCCACGTCCGCGAACACCCGCTCTTCCACCGCGAAGAAAACGATCTCCTGTGCGAAGTGCCCATCAGCTTCGTCAAGGCCGCCCTCGGTGGTGAAATCATTGTGCCCACGCTCGAGGGCAAGGCCGCACTGAAAATCCCGGCCGGCACCCCGGGGGGCAAGGTTTTCCGCCTCCGTGGCAAAGGGGTCCCCGACCTTCGCGGCGGCACCCGCGGCGATCTCAACATCCGTGTCCACATCGAGGTCCCGAAAAAACTCACCGCCGAACAACGAGCCAAACTCGAAGATTTTGCCGCGGTCTGCGATGAAGACACCAACCCCGATACCAAATCCTTCTTCGAGAAAGCCAAGGATTTCTTCCGCTGACCCACGCCACCGGTTCCCATCTTTGTCACCACCTCCATGCACCGCTTTTTCGCCCCCAATCTCGACCTCGGAATCCTCTCCCGCGAGGAATCCCACCACGCTCTTTCCGTTTTGCGCTTGAAAGAAGGCGATGCCTTGGCGGTCTTCGACGGCAAGGGACGGGAGGCCCGGGCCACGGTGGCCAGTGCGGACAAAGACGGGCTCCGCTTCCGCGTCCAATCCATCCATCAGGCGCCCGCTCCCGCCTTCCAACTCCGTCTCGGCCAGGCTGTGCCGAAAAACAAGGCCATGGATTTCATCATCCAGAAAGGCACCGAACTCGGTCTGCCTACCCTTTATCCCATCCTCTCCGACCGGTCCGTGGTCCAACTCGAAGGCGAACGCGCCGAATCCAAGGCGGGAAAATGGTCCCAGACCGCCCTCGAAGCCTGCAAACAATGCGGCCAGAATTGGCTTCCCGATATTCATCCCCCGCTCTCCGTTTCCGCCTTCATCGACTCCCAGAAAGCCTGGGGCGGACTCAAAATGATCGCCTCCCTGCAACCCGGCGCCCGCCCCCTCCATCTCGTCCTCGCCGAGGCCCGCCAAACCCCTCAATGGAACAACCTCACCTTCCTCATCGGACCCGAAGGCGACTTCACCCCGGCGGAAACCGGGGCCTTCCTCAGCGCGGGCTACCTTCCGGTCAGCCTCGGACCGACTGTCCTGCGCACGGAAACCGCTGCCCTCTACACGATGGGCATCCTTCTGTACGAACTCCAGCGCGCCTCCGCCTGAACCACCCCCACCCGCGACGGCACGACCCCGTGTCTCCTAAAATAGTTGCGATCAGTATTTTTTACTTTTGACACCGGAAGAGAGCCGCGCGATTGTTTTCCCTTACCAGTCATCCCCCCATGAAAAGAATCCCCATCCTCGCCCGTTTCAACCTGCAGCTCCTCACCCTCCTCGCCTTTTTCCTAACCTTGCTTCCTGCGATGGCCGCCGAAGACGCCTCCGGCGCGCCCAAGGATGTGAAGTTCTACGAAATCTTCATCACTCCCGGCCCCAAGGCCGTCGTGATGTGGATCCTCCTCCTTTCTTCCGTGGTCATGCTCGGTCTGATCGTCGAGCTCTTCATCCGTCTCCGCACGGCCAAACTCGCTCCTCCCGCCGTAGTCGCCCTGCTCCGCGATGCCCTAGTCAGCGGCAACTACCAGCAGGCCCTCGACGTCTGCGGGGCCAACAAGTGCTTCCTTACCGCCGTCATGGGACCGGCCCTCGCCTCGGTCACTCTCGGTCGCTATGCCGTCGATGAGATCGTCAACGAAGGCTTCACCCAACAATCCTCCCGCATCAAGGCCAAGAACAACTACCTCTCGGTCATCGGGGTCGTTTCCCCCATGGTCGGTCTCGCCGGTACCGTCGCCGGGATGATGAAGGCCTTCGCGGTCCTCGGCCAATCCGGTGTCGCCAACATGACCGGCCTTTCTTCCGCCATTTCCGAAGTGCTCATCGCCACCCTGGCCGGCCTCGTCGTCGCCGTCCCGGGCTTTGTCTTCTTCTACTACTTCAAAAACGCCTCCACCGTCGTTTTCGCCGACGTCCACGGGGAAATCCGCGGTCTTCTCCGTCTCATCCCCTTCGAGCAACTGCAAGGCCTCAACCTGGGCTTGAACGCCAACTCCTGATCCCGTCCACGCTCCAGCCTTCCTCGCCCTATGTCCCAACCCCACAGCGGCCCCACCGTCCCCACCGTCTTGGCGGAAGACGAGATGGAGATGGAGTTCCAAGTGGCGCCCATGGTCGACGTGCTGCTCGTGTTGCTCCTCTTCTTCATGGCCACCGCCACCACCGAGGTGACCATGCAGCGCGCCAACCTCACCCTCCCCAAGGCACTCGACGCCAAGGAAATCGAGGGCAAGGACGCCCTGATGGACATCAACATCGAGAAACTCGACGGTTCCATCGAGGTCAAGGGCCTTGAACAAAAAATCACCGACCCGGAAAACCTCGTTCCCCTGGTCAAGAGCCAGCTCGGCCAGTACACCCAGTCCCCGGGCTATGACCCCAACAAGCCGTTCCGCGTCTTCATCCGCGCCGACGTCAACACCCAATACCAGCGCATCCACGAGGTCATGAAGGCCTGCGCCAAGGCCGGTGTCCCCGATGTCTCCTTCGCCATCAATGAAGACAAAGAGGGCAAGCGCGCCCGCGGCTTCGAAACCAAGTAAACCCCAACCCCACACACCCCAGGAACCCACACCATGGCCAGCGGCGGAGGAGAAGAAGGCGAATTCGGATTGCAGATTGCACCCATGCTGGATGTCATGTTCGTGCTCCTGCTTTTCTTCATGGTCTCCGCCGGAGCCAATGAGAAGGAACAGGAACTCGGGGTCAAGGTCCCCGGCGAGGGCAAGAGCACCATTCCAGGGACACCGACCACCCCGATCCTCGTCACTCTGGATGCCGAGGGCGTGGTCTTCTACAACGGTTCCCCGGTCGGCACACCGGCCGACTTGGAATTGAACGAATTGCGCGCACAGTTGAAGCGCGCCACCGAAGCCCTGGCCGACGACCCGCCTCCGGTCATCATCGCCCCCAGTGCCAAGACGGTCCACAGCCGTCTCATCAACGTCCTCGATGCCGCCAGCTACGCCGGGGTCAAGAAGCTCAGCTTCCGCGCCCCCGCCGATTCCACCCCGAAGTAATCGGTTGGTCTCCTTGGTGGACGGCACACCCCGGATCCCTTTGTAGACGGGGAATCCTTTCCCCGTTCGGTTTTGAGGTTTCCGGCTCCCGCCCTCTGTCCCCCGCCCTCGACCTACATACCAGTTTAAAATGACTGAGCGACAGAATAAACGGGAGGGCGAGGTTCCTGCCGGGCCGGTTTGATGTCTCTATTCCAAGGGCGGCTCAGCTGGAGCTTCGCCCTCCCATAAGGCACTTTTACGCCCACTCAATTCAATTGGGTATTACAGCAAGGCAGGCACCCTCAGTTATCGGCATTGCCCCCAGATCCTGAATCCCGAATCCTCTCCCCCGCCCTCTGTCCTCACTCACTTCCCGAAGTGACCCAACAATTCGGCCGCCAGTTTCAGTGCACTGGCGTTCGCCCCGCCCAGCATTCGCCCGAGTTCTTCCTTGCGCCCGCCCGCATCCAGGTCTTCCAGTTGGGTGGTGGTGCGACCCTTGGCCGTCTTCTTTTCCACCCGGAAATGGCGATGCCCCGCCGCCGCCACCTGCGGCAGGTGGGTGATGCACAGCACTTGGTGGCAATCGGCCAGCTTGCGCAACCGCTCGCCCACCGCCAGCGCCGTTTCCCCGCCCACGTTGGCGTCGATTTCATCAAAAATCAAAATGGGAATCCCGTCCTGCTCGGCCAGCACCGACTTCAAGGCCAGCATCACCCGGGCCATTTCGCCACTGGAGGCAATGCTCCGCAGGGGCCGCGGGGACTCCCCGGGATTCGGGGCGAAAACAAAATCCACCTCATCCAGGCCGCGGCTGTTCGGCTCGCTCCTGGGCTCCAGATGGATCTCGAAACTCGCCTGTTTGAAACCCAGCGACTTCAATTGACGGGCCACCGACTGGGCCAGCTTAGGCGCATGTGCCGCCCTTGATTGGGTCAGGGCCTGCGAGGCCGCGCGCAGGGCAGTCGAGGCCGCCTCCAAGCGCTTGTTCAGCCCGGCCCGGTTTTCTTCCAGATGGGCCAGTTGGTCGCGCTCCACCACCATCTGGTCGCGCTGCGCCAGAATCGCCGCCACACCCCCCCCATACTTGCGCTTCAGTCCCTGGAGAAGATTCAACCGTGCCTCCAGTTCGCCCAGCCGGGAGGGATCCAGGTCAACCGAACGGACCCGGGTCTCGATATCACGCAACAATTCCTGCACCTGGCCGACCACGGCGCTGTTTTGCGCCACCACGGACTCCGCCGCCGGATCCAGCCCCTCCCATTCCTGCAAGGAACGCTGCACCCGTGCCAGAACTTCCAACACATTGCCCTCCCCCTCCGCCAGCAATGCCGACGCGCCGGAGGCCAGTTCGACAATCCGTTGCGCATGGGTCGCCACCCGGTATTCCTGTTCAATCTGTTCGTCCTCGCCCGGCTTGGGATCAACCTGTTCGATCTCGGAAATCTGGTGCTGGAGAAAATCCAGCCGGCGCTTCACATCCCCCTGCGCGGCCGCTTCCAAGGCCTCGATCTCGCCCTTCAAGGCCTGCACCACGGCCCATGCCTCCTGCACCTTCGACAATTCGTCCGCATACGGCCCGGCCGCGTCCAGCGCGCGGATCTGCTGGTCCTTGGAGAGGAGTGACTGGTGATCGTGCGGTCCGTGCAGGTCGACCAACAGATCCCCCAGTTGCTTGAGCATCTGCAGAGTGACCGGGCTGCCGTTGACCGACTGCCGGTTCTGTCCCTGCAGGGAAAACGTGCGCTTGAGCAACAGCTCCCCTTCCCCGACTTCCACCCCATCCAGGCCCAATGCCCCGATCTTCGCCGCCACGGGCCGGGAGACCTCCAGCAGACCCTCCACCGCGCATTCCTGCGCCCCGTCGCGGATCAGGGTGCGGTCGGCCCGCTCGCCCAGGAGCAGGTTGAAGGCATCAATCAGGATGGATTTCCCCGCCCCGGTCTCGCCGGTGAGGATGTTGAATCCAGGGCCCAGCTCCCAGGTCAGGTCCTCGATCAGGGCCAGGTTGCGGATGCGCAGGGTCAGCAGCATCCGCCAAGATTGCCGCCGGATCGCCCGCGGTCAACTGTGTCCGCTTTCGATTCGTTTGGGCTCCGTTTTCGCTCCTTTTTCCCTCTGGCCCCTGCCCGGCTACGCGCCTATCCTTATTGGATGCGGTTTTTTCCGGCCGGTCTCTGTCGCGCCGCCCTTCTCTTCTGGGGCTTGGCCGGGCTCTGCCCCCTCACCGCCGCCGATCTGCACGACAAACTCCTCGTCGTCTTCAACAGCAGCGATCCCGATTCCACCGCCCTGGCCGCCGAGTACGCCCGCCTCCGGCAAATCCCGGCCGACCACATCCTCGGCCTGCCTGCCTCCACCAACGAAACCATCACCCGCAAGGAATTCGACCAAACCCTGCGCAACCCCATCTCCCGTTTCTTGGAATCCAACCAGTGGCTCCAACGCCAACCACGCAAGATCCGCTTCAACAACGAGGACTTCCCCACCCAACAGGCCGTCGGCAACCAAATCTGGGCCATCGCCCTCATCCGGGGCATCCCCCTCCGCATCGAAGGCGACCCCACCATCATCGCCCCCGAATCCATCAAGGAACCCCTGCGCAGCAACGCCGCCGCCGTCGACTCCGAACTCTCCCTCCTCACCCTCGGATCCTATCCTCTCTCCAGCGCCATCCCCAATCCCTACTTCCACAGCGACCGCAGCCGCGAATTCAACCAGTTCATGGCCGACAACCTCATCCTCGTCACCCGCCTCGACGGCCCCACCCCCGACGACGTGCGCCGCATGATGCGCGACTCGGTGGCCACCGAGGAAATGGAACTGGCCGGAAGGGCCTTCTTCGACAGCCGGAATTTGCGCGATCCCGCCAATCCCTACACCGCTGGCGACGACTGGATCCGCCAAGCCTTCACCGTCTGCCGCAATGGCGGCTTCAATGCCGAACTCGACGAAGCCGAACCCGTCTACGACGACAAACAACCGTGGGAGGACGTCGCCCTATACGCCGGCTGGTACGAGCGGGATGTCCGCGGCCCCTTCACCGTTCCCGGCTTCCGCTTCGCCCCGGGTGCGGTGGCCTACCACCTCCATTCCTTCAGCGGTGAGAGCCTGCGTGTGCCGGACCGGTTCTGGGCCGGGCCGCTCATCCACCGCGGCGCCGCCGCCACCATGGGCAACGTCTACGAACCCTACCTCGGCATGACCCCGCAGGTCGGGATCTTCTTCCGTGGATTGCTGGAGGGACTGACCTTTGCCGAGGCCGCCTACCAGTCCCAGGTCGGATTGTCCTGGATGACCACCTTCGTCGGCGACCCCCTCTACCGGCCCTTTCCCCGCTCCTTCCTCAACAGCCTGCAAATCGCCGAAGGCCGCCAGGACCGTTCCTCCGACTGGATCGTGGCCCGCACCCTCCGCCTCCTCGCCCAACAACCGGGCGAAGACCTGGAAAAAATCACCACCCTGATCCGCGCCGCAGAATCGCGACCCTGCCCGGTCGTTTGGGAGGAATGCGCCGATCTGGTGCGGGATCTTGGCGCCACCACCGATGTCGTGCGCGCCTGCTACGACAAGGCCCGCCAGGAAGGCACCAGTCCCATCACCAACATCCGGCTCGGTTTGAAAATCGCCGGGCAATTCCAGAAATCCGAACAACCCGGCGAAGCCATGCGCCTGTACGAAGAACTGGTGGAACGCTATCCGAAGGAATCCGTACGCTATGCCGTGCCCCAAACCGCCCTGGCCTACGCTCGAAAAATCGGCTGGGACCGCCTGTCGCCCGCCATGAAAGCCCACCAAGCCACCATGGAATCGACGCCGCCATCCACCCCGGCAAGCACCCCCAGCCTAACTTCATCAACACCCACCTACACGCCCCCACCCCCGCCTCCGGTGGCTCCCTCCTCCGCCCACCCGGCCGCGACCCCCCGGTTTCCCGGAAGCCCCCCACCTGCCCCTTCAAACACACCTCCACCCGCCCCCAATAGCATGCCCTCATCACTGGCCCCGCCATCCACCCCCAGCCAAAAATTCAAACCCGCCATCCCCTGATTTTGTCTTCGGCCTCCCGAGCGAAGCACCCTCTGCGCATCTGCGGGAAGTCAGGAGCCTCGTTCTTTTCTGAGAAACTCTGTGACCTGCTCCATCTCATTGGATAATGACCATGACAGGGCGCGAATCATTGGCTTTACGGCCCGGGTCGTGCACCCTGTGGTTTCCCCGCCCGTTGCACTATCATCGTCCCTAGCCGTAACTATGCAGTTGTTTACCGCGAAAAACGCTCAGTTCGCGAAGTCATACGGATTTTGGCTGGCAAAAACTCCATTCACCGATCGGTCAACCCGAATCCAAATGTCATGCAGTAGGATTACTTCAAAATGTATTCCCAATCATGTGTTTCTGTTTCGCGTTCTTCGCGTCCTTCGTGGTGAACTGAACTGTTCCGGCCTAGAGCCTGTCCCATCCTCCTATGGAAAGATCCTCTCTCACTAAATTCGCCTGGCTGTCGATCTTCACCGCCCTGTTTACCATGGGCCTGAAGACGGGGGCCTGGTGGCTGACAGGTTCTGTTGGGCTGCTCTCCGATGCTTTGGAATCCATAGTCAATCTGCTTGGGGGTGTCATGGCCCTGGGCATGTTGACGGTGGCGGAGCGACCGGCGGACGAAGATCATCCCTACGGCCACGGCAAAGCGGAATATTTTTCAAGCGGGTTCGAAGGCGCACTCATCTTGATTGCCGCACTCTGCATCGCCGTCACAGCTGGCCACAGGCTTCTTCATCCCGCTCCTTTGGAGTCCGTGGGCCTTGGGTTGGCCATTTCCACCGGGGCCTCGCTCGCAAATTTGGCCACCGCCCTGTTGCTTTTGCGCGCCGGCAAGAAGCACCGGTCCATCACCCTGGAAGCAAATGCGCATCATTTGTTGACGGACGTCTGGACGTCGGTGGGAGTGGTTCTCGGGGTCGGACTGGTCGCGGTCACCGGCTGGCAGAATCTTGACCCCATCATCGCGCTGGTCGTGGCGGCAAACATCTTGTGGACCGGCTTTTCAATCGTCCGGCGTTCCGTTGTCGGCCTCATGGATACGGCACTGCCCAAGGAAGACCGTCAAGCCGTCGAAAAAGTCCTCAAGTCCTACGAAGCCGATGCCATCAAGTTCCATGCGCTTTGGACCCGCCACGCCGGGGCCCTGAAGTTTGTCTCCATGCACGTATTGGTGCCCGGCGATTGGAGCGTGCAACACGGCCACCACCTGCTGGAACAGATCGAGGGTGATATCCGCAACGTTTTGCCGGGGGCCATTGTCTTCACCCACCTCGAATCCCTCGACGACCCGGCATCCTGGGTCGATGACGTTCTGGAGCGCCGCGAGGATGAAGCTCCTCAGAAACCATCTCCTCCCGCGGGTGACGCTGTCCCCAAAAACTCAAGCCGGGGATAACACCGTATCCGGCTGGATTCGCCCCCGAGAGCACGAGGAAGGGAACAAACGACAGAAGCAGCGGGAGGGCGAGGCTCCCCCGCTTCGTCCTCGCATAAGGCATTTATCGCCCACTCCATTCATTTGGTCTGACTGGAGGGTGCTTCGAATTTAACTTCCCCACCCAGAATCCTAGATCCTGAATCCCGAATCCTGAATTCTGGATCCTAGACCCTGAATCTCAAATCCAGCGGTGCTTGGGATATCGACGCGCCAGCTCGGGCTTGATCTGCGGGTAGGTTTCGGCCCAGAAATTCTTCAAATCGCGCGTCATCTGCACCGCCCGCATGTTCGGGGCCAGGATTTCCACCGTCACCCCGATCTTCCCACCCGCCACCTTCGGCGCCTCCTGCAATCCGAACAAATCCTGGATGCGCGAGGCCACCACAGGGTCCTTGCCCTCCCCGTAAACGATTCGCGCCTTGCGCCCCCCGGGCAATTCGATCCGGTCCGGGGCCATCCGGTCGAGCAGATCCCGCTGGGACGGCGATAACCATCCGTGCACCACTGGCGCCACCGGACGGTCCTTGATGTCCTTGTAGCTGTAACCCCCGTGGCAGATCTGTTCCAGCAGAGCCAACCGATCCTCTCTAGTCACGGGAGGGAGTTCATACTCCGGGCACCAGGCCGCCAGACAGTTCAGGCGCACAATCCAAGATTCCACCGCATCGTCCCAATGGGTCAGCGGACACTTCCCATCCTGCACCGCCCGGGCCAGCAGGCTGGCAGCCTGCTCCGGGGGCGGCACCGCCGCCGCCTCCCGCCGCAACACCAGATCCCGGAAGACCACCACCCGCTCGGCCAGCACCTTGCGCACCACCGGGTCCCAGCGCACCTCATGGCGGTCGCGGAACGCCCCCGGCTGCAACTCGCGCAACCAATCTTCCTCGATCTCGGTCACCTGGTTCAGGATGACGTTCAACTCCTTGTCCCGGCCCTCGATTTCGTTGATCTCGGACGCCACCATCAATCCCGCCTCACGCACCACACTGTCCCGCGCCAGCGACCCGCGGCGACCATGCACCAACTCGCAGCGCAGGGTCCCGCCATCGACCAACCGGGCCACCTGGTCGGAAAAAGCCGCCAGCACGCTCCGGCGGATCGAGGCCTCATCGGCCGCCTTCTGCTCGATCGGGATGCCCTGCTTCCTGGCGATCTCGAGAAACCGTTCCTGCAACTGGCCCGCCTGCGAGGCCGATTGGGCGTGGATGCCCAGCTTGCGACATTCCTCCACGCGGAAATTGACCCGCGCGGCATATTGATGGGCCCGCATGTGTTGGAAAAAATCCGAGCGTCCCTCACCCCCCAGGACATCCTCGCGCCGTTCCCGCATTTGCGGCGAATCCGCCCGCTGGAGAATGCTCCGGCCCTGGCACAGCGCGGCAATGAGCGCCGCCGGGCGGACGCATCCGCGTTGTCCGGCCTCGATCAACAACCGGGAAAACCGCGGATGCACCGGGAAGGCCAGCATGCGACGACCCAACTCCGTGATGGCCCCGGCCTCCATCGCCCCCAAGTCCTCCAACAACACCAGCGCCCGCTTGAGGCTGTTTTCCAACGGAGCCTCGAACCACTCAAACGCGGCGGGGTCATGGCCTGCCCCCAGAAGCGTCAGGCAGATCTCCGCCAGGTCCACCCGCTTGATTTCCGGCAATTCCGCCACCGCCCGGTTCCGGTGGTCATGCGCCGCCCACAGGCGCATGCAATGCCCCGGTGCGGTCCGACCGGCCCGGCCCTTGCGTTGTTCGGCCGAGGCCCGGCTGATTTTGTCGATGACCAGGGTGTTGATGCCCCGGTGCGGATCAAAGCGCGCCACCCGAGCCAGCCCGGAATCAATGACCAAACGGATGCCATCAATGGTCAGCGACGTTTCCGCCACGTTTGTCGAAACGATCACCTTGCGTGTGGCCGACTCCTCCATGGCCGCGTCCTGTTGCTGTGGCGGCAGCTCCCCGTGCAGGGGCAATACCAGCCAGTTCTTGTTCTCCTGCAACATCCGCACCTCCTGGATCGTGCGGTTGATCTCGTAGGCCCCGGGCATGAAGATGAGGACGTCGCCTTCACAACCACGACGCACCGCCCGTCCCAGTTCCAGCGCCGCCGCCTCCCACACCGGGATGGTGTCCTCTTCCTCAAGGAACTCCTCGGTGACGGGGAAAGTCCGCCCCTCCGATTGCAGAAGCGTGCTCGACTCAAGGTAGGCCTGGAGACCCTCGGTCTGCAGCGTGGCCGACATCACCACCAGGCGCAGATCGGGTCGCAGCGTCTCCTGCAGTCTTTTGCAGCAAACCAGGGAAACGTCGGCGTAAAGATGTCGTTCGTGGAATTCATCAAAGACCACCGCCCCCACGCCCTTCAATTCCGGATCGTCCATCATCCGGCGCAGCAGGATGGCCTCGGTGATGAAACAAATGCGGGTCTCGCGGCTGCGACGGCTGTCAAAACGCACCTGGTAGCCGACTTCGCCGCCCAAATCCACCCCGCGTTCCCAAGCCACCCGTTTGGCCAACATGCGGGCGGGCAGCCTTCGCGGTTGGAGAACGATGATTTCCCGCCCGGCCATGGCCGGATGATCGGCCAGGAACTGCGGGATCTGGGTGGACTTGCCCGACCCCGTCGGCGCCTGGATGACCATCCGGTTGCCCGAGCCCAGGGCCAAATTGAGAGCCGGGGCAATCTCATGAATGGGCAATTCCTTCGGATTCATCGAAGCGAAAGAGTAGCCACCAACAGGCCCCGGGCCAAGCAGATCTGAATGGGTCAGTCGTCCGTCGTCCGTCGTCCGTCCACTGCCCCCCATTCCCGCTCGGTCTCTCCAGCGCCAGTCAAGTGTCCCGAAGGCCCCGTTGGGCATCGCCCGCACGGGGAGCTGTTGGCTATGCGCTATCACCACCCATTCCCCTCGACATCGGCTAGGGTCGCTTGGTAATACTTCCTGGGAGCGATGAACTTCCCAAACTTCATGACCCAGGCCGACCAAAAGCCCCACTTCGCCGGCTCCACGCCGAGAGATTCCCACATGCGTCCCAGCCGCTCCGCAAAGGGTTCACCCGTCCTTTTT